>JACQDO010000221.1 GCA_016201085.1 Hyphomicrobiales bacterium
CCGGGCCAGCGCGATTGCGGTCTTGGCCGGCAGCGGCAGGGTGCGGGTGTCGACCAGCGCGAACACGCCTTCGCGCGCGAACACAAAGCCGGCGCGGGCGAGACGGGTGAGGTGGGAGAAAGCGGAGATCACAAACGCCAGCCCGAATGCAGCGCCACCACGCCGCCGGTCATCGGCGTGAACGAGACGCGGCGGAAGCCGGCCTGCTCGATCATCGACGCGAACAGCTTCGGCTTGGGGAACTTGCGGATCGATTCGACCAGATACCGATAGGCCTCGCGGTCGCCGGTCACCACTTCGCCGATGCGCGGGATCAACTGGAACGAATAAAGATTATAGAGCGCGTCTAAGCCCGGCACGTCGACCGCGGAAAATTCCAGACAGAGGAAGTGGCCGCCGATCTTGAGCACGCGATGCGCCTGCTCAAGCGCGCGCTCGATGCGCGGCACGTTGCGGATGCCGAAGGCGATGGTGACGCAATCGAACTGGCGATCGGGATAAGGCAGCTCCTCGGCATTGCCCTGCTCGAAGCTCACCACCTCGTCGAGCCCGCGCTCGGCGGCGCGTTCGCGTCCGACGGCGAGCATCTCGGCATTGATGTCGCAGACGGTGACGCGCACGCCCGCGCCGCCGGCCTCGACCACACGGAACGCCACGTCGCCGGTGCCGCCGGCCAGATCGAGATGCGCGAACGCCCGTTCGCTCTTGGGCGGATGCACCGCGCTCAGCAGCGCGTCCTTCCAGGCCCGGTGCAGCCCGCCCGACATCAGGTCGTTCATCAGGTCGTAGCGGCGCGCGACCGAATGGAACACGTCGTCCACCAGCCCCTGTTTATCCGCCAGCGGCACGGTCTCGTAGCCGAAATGGGTGTCTTCTTGCCTTGCAGCCATAGCCAATAGTCCTTTGCGGGCAGGACCATAGCGCGGGATGCCGCAGGGCGCTATGTGTCAATGCGGCGCCCTCATGGTGAGGAGGCGCGAAGCGCCGTCTCGAACCATGAGGGCCGCACCCTCTCCTTCGAGACGCGCCCTTCGGGCGCTCCTCAGGATGAGGGTGCGGAGAAGCGATTAACCATGCCGGAACTCCCCGAAGTCGAGACCGTTCGTCGCGGCCTGGCGCCTGCGATGGAGGGTTCGCGCCTCGCCAAGGTCGAGGTGCGCGACCGCCGCTTGCGCTGGCCGCTCGCCAAGGACTTCGAAAAGCGCCTCACCGGCCAGACCGTCGAAGGCCTCGGCCGCCGGGCGAAATACCTGCTGGCCGATCTGTCGTCGGGCGACGTGCTGATCATGCATCTCGGCATGTCGGGCTCGTTCCGCGTCGGCACCGACGGTAGGGATGGACAGATCGCCAAATACCACCACGAGACATCGAAGAGCGCGAAGCACGACCATGTGGTGTTCCACATGTCGAATGGCGCAACCGTGACCTTCAACGATCCGCGCCGTTTCGGTTCGATGAAGCTGGTGGCGCGCGCCAAGCTCGAACACGAGCCGCTGCTGCGCGGACTCGGGCCGGAGCCGCTCGGCAACGAATTCGACGCCGCCATGCTGGCGCGCGCCTGCGCCGGCAAAAAGACTTCGCTAAAGGCCGCGCTGCTCGACCAGCGCGTCGTGGCGGGCTTGGGCAACATCTATGTCTGCGAGGCGCTCTATCGCGCGCGGCTGTCTCCTAAACGGATGGCTTCCAGCATCGCCGTGCGCAACGGCCAACCGAACGCGCGCGCGGTGGCGCTGGTCGACGCCATCAAGGCGGTGCTCAACGATGCCATCAAGGCTGGCGGCTCCTCGCTGCGCGATCATCGCCGCGCCGACGGTTCGCTCGGCGACTTTCAGCATGATTTCCAGGTCTATGACCGCGAGGGCGCGCCGTGCCCGTCGTGTAAGGGCAAGAAAAAAACGACGATCAAACGCATCGTGCAGACCGGGCGCTCGACCTTCTATTGCCCGAAATGTCAGAAATGAGCCAAGCTGGGTTACCTGAATGCGGGAGGAGTGACATGCGCAGACTGGCCATGATCGCACTTGCACTCGCCTGCACCGCGGGCACAGCACAGGCGGAATACCCCGATCGCCCGATCAAGTTCATCGTGCCGCAGGCCGCCGGCAGCGCCACCGACAACGCCGCCCGCCTGCTTGGCGCGGTGCTCAGCCAGGAGCTGGGCCAGCAGATCATCGTTGAAGACCGTCCCGGCGGCGCCCTCACCATCGGGCTCGATCTGGTCGCGAAAGCCCTACGACATCGAGCGCGACTTCCAGCCGATCGCGCAGGTGACGCGCGGACAAATGCTGCTGGCGGTGTCGCCCAAGCTGCCGGTGCATTCGGTCAAGGAACTGATCGACTACGCCAGGAAAAATCCGGGCAAGCTGTCGAACGCTTCGTCGAGCAACGGTTCGCCGGGGCATGTCGGCGCCGAGCTGTTCAAATCGATGACCGCAACGAACATCGTTCATATCCCCTATCGCGGCGGCTCGCTGGCGATCAACGACCTGATCGCCGGCCATGTCGACCTGATGTTCGAGAGCCTGCAATCGATCGCTCCCTTCGCCCGCTCCGGCCGGGTGCGCGCGCTGGCGGTGAGCGGCGATCATCGCTCGCCGTCGTTTCCGGAGCTGCCGACCGTCGCCGAAGCCGGCGTGCCCGGCTACGTCGCCGCCACCTGGACCGGCGTCATCGCGCCGGCCGGCGTGCCGCGACCGATCGTCGACAAGCTCAATGCGGCGATCAACAAGGCGATCGCGTCGGAAGCCTTTCTGGAGAAGTTTTCCAAGTTCGGCGACGAGCCGGGCGGCGGCACGCCGGAGGAATTCGCGGCGACCATCAAGGCCGATTCCGCCAAATGGGCGGAAGTCGTCAAGCGCTCGGGCGCCAAGCTGGATTGACTTTTGTCATCATCGGCCGAGACCGGTCATGACACACTGCCACCGACAACACGAATTTTCCGGAGATCGGCATGACATACCAGAACATCCTCGTTGACACACAAGGCCGGGTCGGCATCATCCGGCTCAATCGTCCGCAGGCGCTCAATGCGCTCAACGGGGCGCTCATGGCCGAACTCATCCAGGCGATCGACGCCTTCGAGGCGGACGACGGCATCGGCTGTCTGCTGATCACCGGCAGCGACAAGGCCTTCGCCGCCGGCGCCGACATCAAGGAGATGGCCGAGCAATCGTTCATCGACGTCTATCTCGGCAATTTCGCGGGCGACTGGGACCGCGCCGCGACCGGCCGCAAGCCGGTCATCGCCGCGGTCGCCGGCTTCGCGCTCGGCGGCGGCTGCGAGCTGGCCATGCATTGCGACATCATCATCGCCGCCGACAATGCCAAATTCGGCCAGCCCGAGATCAAGCTCGGCGTCATCCCCGGCATCGGCGGCACGCAGCGGCTCACGCGCGCGGTCGGCAAGGCCAAGGCGATGGATCTCGTCCTCACCGCCCGCATGATGGACGCCGCCGAGGCGGAGAGATCCGGCCTGGTGGCGCGCGTGGTGCCGGCGGCGAGCCTGATGGAGGAGGCGATGAAGGTCGCCGACACCATCGCCAACATGTCGCTGCCCTCGGTGCTGGCCGGCAAGGAGGCTGTCAACCGCGCCTTCGAAAGCTCGCTCGCCGAGGGCGTGCTGTTCGAACGGCGCATGTTCCAGGCGCTGTTCGCCACCGCCGATCAGAAGGAAGGCATGAAGGCCTTCATCGAGAAGCGCAAGGCGGAGTGGAAGAATAAGTGACGGGGAACGCTTATTGCCCGTGAAGCAGACACTAAGAGCTATTCCTCCAGCTGTGCGACTGATCCGACTTCAGCAGATGATGGCGCCTGCGCCGCATTTGCAAGGGATCGGAGCCTTTTCATGTCGTGGTCACCAGTTCGAGCTGCACCGGAACCGGATTCTGGAACACGTCGAGCACGGGGCAATGGGCGTCGACTGCGTGGGCGAGTTCCCCGTATCGAGCCGCGGTCTCCGGCCCGCTCAGCCGTACGCGTACGCGGACCGCGCCGAAGCCCGGCCGGACGCCATCGTCCACGCCGAAGAAGCCGCGGACGTCAAGATCGCCGTCGACCTCGACCGTGAGTTTGTCGATTCTTATGCCAAGCTGCGTCGCCCAATAGCGGTAGGTGATGGCCTGGCATGAGCCGAGTGCCGCCAGGGCGTACTCGACCGGATTGGCTGCCGCATTGCCGCCGCCGAGCGATTCGGGTTCGTCGACCGTGAAACGGTGGCCGGAGCCAACCCGAACCTCGACCTTGGCGGTCCCGATCAGCTCGTTCGCGACCTGAAACAGTGCCTGGGCCTTGCTGGCGTCTTCGGCAATCACTGCCTTGGTGGCATCGATGAGCTCGATTAGCGACATGGATCAATTCTCCTAAACTTAAGATGGATCGCCGGGTCAAGCCCGGAATTGGCGAACTTCACGCTCTATTTCCGCACGCAAATCATCCGCACCACCGACGCCTTGGCGTCGCCGGTCTCGCGCGATGCGGCGACGTTATGCGCCTCGAGGAAAGCGCGGATGGCGGCGGCGCCGATCAGGCGCACCGGCGGCGCGGCCGGCTCGATACTGGCGAGCACGGCGTTGCGCATTTCCATCATGCCGAGGAAGCGGCCCTGGCCATCGAGCGCGGCGGCGCCGGAAAATCCCGCCATCGGCACCGGCTGGCGCAATTCGATCGAGCTGCCGTCATTGAGCCGCGCTCTGATTTCGGTGAGCTTGCGGTTGCCGTCCTGCTCCTTCGGGTCGGGAATGCCGACCAGCGTCAGCTCGGCGGATTTCGGCGTGTCGGCGGTCAGCGCCAGCGGCACCGCCGTCTTGCGCGGGGCATAGACGCGCAGCAGCGCGAGGCCGGTATCCTTGTCGTCGGCGATGCGCACGGCATCGCCCAGCCCGGACGCCACCATCACTTGGCAGCCTTCGGTGAGCTTGCGATCGGTCACGATATGCCCTTGCGCGCTCACCACCAGGCCGTTGCCGTATTCGACCGATTTGGCCAGCGCCGCGAACGGCGCGCTGCGCTCGGGAAACGGCGAGAAGGCGCTCGACATCGCCACCATCACCGGCGCGACGATGGTTTCCATCATCTGATCGAACAGCATGGTGAAGCCGCGCACCTCGCCGTTGCGGATCGTGGCGCGCACCGAAAATTTCTTCAGCCCCTGCAAGCCGCTGATGAAAAAGCCGTCGTCGCGCAGCACGCTGGTTTCGATCTTGCGGCTGGCAGGCTCCTTCTTCTCCTGCTCGAACAGGGCGGCCAGTTTGAGGTTCGTATCGGCGATGCGGAAGGTCTCGACCTGCACCTCGCCATGCGCCGACGACCAGCGCGTGCCGCGCGCGGCTTCCTGCGCATGCGGCACCATCTTGACCGGCAGGCCGATGCGGATGCCGGTGGCGGGGTCGACCACCACGCTCCAGCCGAACTCCTGCTCGCGCTCGCGCGCCGCCGCCACCAGATCGGCCCGCTCGGTCGCGGTGAGCGTGCCGGTCACTTTCGCCTTCTTGCGCTTCTGGAAATTCTTGATCGCGGTCAGCATCGGGTCATCGCCGTTGCCCGCGCTGGGATAGTCGCCCGCCCACAGCAGCGCGGCCTGGATCTTCAGGCGCTCGGCCGGCGGAATGCCGGCGAAGGCGTCCGGTGCCGCGTTCGTTATGGCGGCCGCTTTAGGCTGAGTCGGGTTGATCGATGCGGTGGTTTGCACAGGCTCGGGCCTGGGCGTCGGCAATTTCACCTCGGCCGGCTTGGCTTGCGCCGGCTCCGCCGGTTTGGCGTCGGCTTTGGCGATCTCGGGTCTGGGCGTCGGCAATTTTACGTCGACCGGCTTGGCCTTGTTTTGCTTCGCCGTTTTGGCTTCGCCCGGTTTTTTCGCCGTCGCTTTCGGGTTGGCCGGCTTGTTCCGTCTGGCGGATTTGGCGCTGAGCGCCGCATTTTTTTCGGCGGCCGCCGGCTGCTTGTTCGCCGGCTTGGCGCCGGACGATTGCTGCGCCAGCGCCGGAGCGGCGGCGAGCAGCGAGGCTGCCAGCAAGAGGTGCGGGACAAAACGCATTGATTTTAACGCCACCCTAACCATGTTTTGCGGTCACCATAGCCCATAAAGGGGGTCGCGCAAGGCGCCGAGGGCTGGCCGAAAGGCCTGCGAAGCCCATGTTTCGTTTGCGCATGGCCTTTTCCGAAAACCGGTTCCCACTTTTCGGGGCCATGCGCTAGGGTTAACCACGATGCTCGATTCACAAGAACTCGAACGCTATGCGCGCCACATCGTGCTGCGCGAAGTCGGCGGGCCGGGCCAGGCCA
>JACQDO010000212.1 GCA_016201085.1 Hyphomicrobiales bacterium
CATGATATCGACGCCATATTGGTCGTCGCCAATGGCAAAGCTGATGAATTGGGTCTGCGTTGCCGTACTGCGCGCAGCGCCGGCTCCATTCCAATTGTTCGGATTGAGTTGGCCGGCAGCGGCATTGGGCGAGGCGGCTGATGGATTCATTGGCTGTTGACTCACTTCTGAAGACCTCTTGCGAGATCGATTTTTTCACCGTTCCGGTCTTCGTCAGACTGAACGCAACGTAAACGGGCACTCGCGCGCACGAGGGAAGCGGCTCGCGCGGTATCCACTTCTAGAAACTAGGTTAATGCGGTGAGGAAAGGCTTTAATTGGGACTAGATGTGAAACGTTATTATGGATCGATAATCTAGATTAAGATTTTTAACCCTGCAGGGCGCCACGGACGGCCTGCGGGAAATGCCTTTCCGCTTAGGTCTTACCGGCGCGATCCGGTCCAAATGCGCGTTAAGTTTCTTTTGCTGATTTGCGAGTAAAGGTCTGTCTAAGTTTCACCTTTGGACCCCGATCCAAAGGTAAAATGTAGGTCGAGTCATAACCGAATATGACGTCTGAAGCACGATCATTGATGACGGAACTCGACACCGCGCTGAGCCGGGTGTCGGACTCGCAGCATAATTCTATACTGCGGCGCATCACCGATCTATTTCTCAACGATTCGGAACGATTTTCCGACGAACATGTCGCGGTTTTTGACGACGTCATTTATCGACTCATCGAGCGGACGGAACATTCCGCACTGATCGAGTTAAGCGCCAAGCTGGCACCGGTCGACAACGCGCCGGTGAACGTCGTCGTCCGCTTATCGAATGAAGACGATATAGCTATTTCCGGCCCGGTTCTTGAACAGTCCGAAGTCCTCACGGAGCAGAATCTTGCCGAAATCGCCAAGAAAAAAGGTCAGGAGCATCTGGCCGCGATCGCCGGTCGCCAGCGGATCGGCGAGTCGGTAACCGATATTCTGGTCGATCGCGGCAACTCCGAGGTCGCCTGTAAAGTGACCGGCAATCAAGGCGCTCGTTTTTCCGAGCCAGGTTTCGTCAAATTGATCAAGCGGGCAAAAAACGACAAGACGCTGGCAGCGGCGGTCGCCGTGGTCGACGTGCCGGCGAACGTTATTGTCTGTCTTGCCTACGATGACGACATCGCGATCGCCGGGCCGATTCTCGAAAAATCCAATGTGCTGACGGCGGAAATCCTCGCCGACATCGCCATGACAAAAAGCCATCGACATCTCGCCGCTATTGCCGAGCGCGCGCAAATCAACGAGTCCGTAACGGACGCCCTGATCGCGCGCGGTAAATCCGACGTCACCCGCAAGATCGCCGGCAACGAAGGTGCGCACTTTTCCGAGATCGGCTTCGTGAAACTGATCAACAGCGCCAAAAGCGACAAGGTTCTCGCCGCGACGATCGCGGCCCGGTCGGATATTCCGCCCGAACTGATGCCCTTCCTCCAACTGGCGCTGGCCTGAGGCTCGGTGTCACGGTCAGTTATCGGTCCTGGAAAAGCCGGGGCCGGTATCCATCGCGCGCGGATGATATGGCCGGCCAACACTGCGACACCAGTTTTCCCAGCCGCGCTCGAGCGTGAACCCGGCACGGCCTTTGGTATTGGCGGCGATCTCCCCGTCGCTGAGATATGTCACCTCACCGAGCGCCAGCGCCTTGCCTAACATCTGCGCATTGATTTCCGTATAAATTGACGTGAACACTACCTCACGCAGCGAGCGGCCCACCACCACGCAGCCATGGCCGCGCATCAGCGCCACGGTGCGGCTGCCGAGCGATTTGGCGAGGTCGCGCGCCATGTCCATGTTGGTGACCAGCAGATTGGTGGCATCGCCGAACTTGTCGCGGATATCCCAGTTCGGTACGTCGCGGCCGATCGGCGCGGCCATGTGCATGATCGCGCAGAAGCATTGCGTCTTCACCACCGAAAACGGCACCACATTCGGGCTGTGATTGTGCACCACCGCCAGGATTTCCGGCCGTGCCTCGAAAATGGCTCCGTGGATGAATCGCTCCGAATAGGGTTTGCCGGGCTCGCGACCGACGACCTTGCCGTCGAGCGTGAACTCCATGATGTCGTCGAGTTCGATGCAGGCAGGCGCCCGCGCGCGCGACATCAGAAAACGAGCGGGGTTATCCGGGTGGCGGACCGCCACATGGCCGAACGAATCGACCACGTTGTGATCGGCAAGGATTCTGTTGGCGGTGACAATATCCTCTTCCAATTGGCCTAGATCGGGCACGCGAGGTTCTCCAAAAATCAGCGCACGGCACTCATACCCGCCAGACTATCAGAATCCCGGTGAACGCAAGCGCGGTTGGTCGCCATCGGTCCAACCACCCTTTGTAAATTTCCTGCCTCACGGCTTCTTTTCACCCGGCTGGCGGCCGGGTTCGAAGCCGCCGACCTCGTGATAGGTGACGGTGTTCTCGGCTTCGAATGCCCTGACGGATGGAATCTGTCCTGGCAGCCCAAGCTCGCTCCAGCGCGCGGCCACCTGATCGTAGACCGGCTTGCGCAACGTGGTGCGCTTGGAGAACACCGGCAGATGGCGATGCTCCTTGCAGGCGTTGATCAACGCCTTCGAGCCATAGGGCCGTTTTTCCGGTGGGTTCTGGGTGGGATCGAGCCAGGTGCTCCACGTGTTGCGCAGGATGTCGATGTCGTCGATCGGATTGCTACGGCTGGCCATGGCCCAGATCACCTGGTCCATGTCGGTTGGATCGATGTCTTCATCGACCGCGATGATCCATTTGGTGTAGTAGGCGCCACCCGGCACTTGCGCCGCCAGCGCCAGCACCTGCGCGGCGTGGCCGGCATAGCGCTGCTCGAGACTGATCACGGTCATGCCGAAGCCGCCGGCCGCGGCCGGATGCGAATAGACGCCGGCGATGCCGGGGATGCCGAGCTTGTCGAGATCGTCCCAGATCTTGGCCGAACGAATGACCGAGAAGAAGCCGCTCTGTTCGCAGGACGGATAATCCGCCATCAACGCGTTGGTGAGAACCGGCTGTGAGCGATAGTGCACCGCCGTGATATCGACCAGCGGGCAACCGGCCTCGGGGCGTCCGTAATAGCCGGGGAATTCGCCGAACGGTCCTTCCGACATCACCGAATTGGGGCGGATGATGCCTTCGATCACCAGCTCAGCGTTGGCCGGGAGCAGCAGATCGGTGGTCTTGCCGCGCACCACCGGGATCGGCTGGCCCTTGATGCCGCCGGCATATTCGTATTCCGACACGTTCTTGGGAAAGGTCTGCGAGCCGACCAGCATGAACAGCGGATCGATGCCCCAGGCGGCGGCGACGTGGATCGGCTTGCCCTGCTGCCAGGCGCGTGTGATGTGCAGGCGCGCGTCCTTGCCGGGCGACAGATAAAGCCCGACCTGCGACTTGTTCTGCTGCATCATCCGGTAAGTGCCGATATTGAGATAGCCGCTGTCGGGATCGCGCGTGATCACGGCGTCGGCGGTGCCGGCATAGCGGCCGCCGTCGAGCGGCCAGTGGCGCGGGATCGGCAGCAGATCGAGATCGATATCTTTGCCGGTGACGGTGTTCTGGTAGACCGGCGCCTGCTCGGCCGACACCTCGTTCGGCGGCAGCCGCCGCTTGAGCTTGTCCTTGGTGCGCCGGATCAGTTCGACGGTCGGCGTATCGGCCGGCTCCTCGAGCGTGAGAGCGACACGCTTCACGCTTGGGCCGATGACATTCCACAGCATCTTGGCGCCGATCGGACTCTTGTCGAAACCTTTCGGGCGCTCGAACAGCACGGCCGGCGAGGGCTGCTGCTTGGCGACCAGATAGGAGATCGCGCTCATCTCCTCGTCGCGATCGACCGGCTGCGCCACCCGGGTCAGCTCGCCGATGGCTTCCACCCGCGACAACCATTCGCGCAGATCCGCGATCGGCTTGGCGGCAGGCTCGCCGGATTTAACGGGCGGTACGGTGGCGATCTTGTTCATGGGCTGACTCTTTCCGGGCGAGGTGATGGGGTCGGCTGATGCAGCGGCACAAAACGGCGCACGCCGCCGATAAAGCGCGACGCTAGCGGCTCGCGCGCCGCCGCTCAAGAATTTTCGGAATATCGTTCCGCGATACGGAACACAAAAATCAAGCGGGCGGCGCCAACATTAGCGGTAATGCGGAAAAAGCCGAACGGCGTCATGGGCTTCGGCGCGCCGGTGGCGGCCCGACATCCGCGCCCCACAGAATTCACAATTTGTCGCGGTTCAACTTGCGCTGCGGCCGCGCGCAGTTTGCGACAGCGCGGCGCCGATATTCTTGGCTGCGGCACTCAGCGCCGGTAACAGGCTTTTCACCAGCTGCTCCATGCTCATGGCACCCGGCACCACCATGATGTTGAGGCTCGCCACCGGCACCGCATTGGCCAGAATCGGCACCGCCAGCGTGCGGGTGGTGCGCTGGTATTCGCGATCGCCGGTGGCATAGCCCTGCCGGCGCACTTGCGCGAGCAGGCGGCGCACGGCGGTGGCATTCTTCGCCGGCGCGTCGAACGGTTCGCTCGATCGCGCCAGGCGCGCGAGCGTCTGCTCGACCGACTCGGGATTGGCGAAGCCGAGAAAGGCGCGGCCGAGCGCGGTCACCAGCACCGGCAGGCGCGAACCGACGGTGCGGTTGAGCGACAGAGTGCCGGGATCGCGGCCGGTGTCAAGGATCACCATGGCGTCTTGGTCGAACACCGCGAGATCGCTCGGCCAGATCTGATGTTGCCGTAGGGTTTCAAGAACCGGGCGAGCCGCCTTGAGCAGGACCTCGTTGGCGTTGTAGCCGCGCGACAGCGTCATCGCGCGCGCGGTCACGTGATAACCCTTGCGATCGTCCTGCGCCACGTAACCGTCGGCGACCAGGGTCTCCAGCATGCGCGCTACCGTGGATTTCGGCAGCTTGCACGCCGCGCTGATCTCGCGCACCTGCGCATGGCCGTCGTTGATCGCGCGCAGGATGCGCAAGCCGCGATGCAGGGCATTCACCGCGGTCATGGCGTACTCATCGTCATGTGACGAGCGCGCCGCCGTCGAGATACACGATCGATCCGGTGGCAAAGCCATTAGTCATAAAGGCGAAGATTTGCCGGGCGATATCCTCGCCCAGGCCGACGCGACCGACCGGCAATGCGGCCGCGGTCTTGGCGAGCATCTCGCGGCGGGCGGCCTCCGGCATGGCGGCGCGGATCGGCGTGTCGATGATGCCGGGCGACACGCAGTTCACGCGCACCGGCGCCAGCTCAAGCGCGAGCGCGCGCGTCAGCGATTCGAGCGCGCCATTGGCGGAGCCGACGATGGCCGAGTTCGGGCGCGGCCGCACGCTGAGGAAACCGGAGACCAAAGTGAGCGAGCCGCCGGCGCTGATCTCGGCCGAGCGCGCGCAACGCCAGGCGCCCCAGAACTTGCCTTCCATGGTCGAGCGCACGTCAGCCATCGAGACGGTCTTGAATGGGCCGGTGCGCAACTGCGCGGCTGTGACAATCACATGATCGACGGCTCCACA
>JACQDO010000213.1 GCA_016201085.1 Hyphomicrobiales bacterium
CGAGCGGCCCGAACAAATGGTCGGGGCTGATCTACAATGCCGACGACGGCCGCACCTACAGCGCGCACATGATCCCGGACGGCAATATCGCCAAAGTCCAAGGCTGCGTGTTGGGTATTCTCTGCCAGACGCAAAACTGGAAGCGCGCGAACTGACCGCGCGCCGTCCTGTCGACCGCGCGAAAACTCAGCCCGCCCGCGCGCGCTGGCCGAACAGCACCGCCTGAACTTTCGGATCCTTCATATCGATGCCCTTGCGCAGTTCGCGCCCGAGCGCCATGCCGCGCTGCACCGCCGGCCGCGCCTTCACCGTTTCCAGCCAGCGCTTCAAGTGCGGGAACTGCTCGATGTCCTGGCCCTGCCGCTCCCACAGATTGGTCCAGCCGACGCAGGCCATGTCGGCGATGGAATATTTGCCGGCGAGGAATTCGCGGTCCTTGAGGCGGATATTCATCACGCCATAGAGCCGGTTGACCTCGTCGACGTAACGGGCGATCGCGTAAGGCAATATCTCCCGCGCGTAATGCTTGAAGTGGTTGACTTGTCCAGCCATCGGTCCGAGCCCACCTATCTGCCAGAACAGCCACTGCTCGACCTCGACGCGCGCGCGCTCATCGCTCGGATAGAACTTGCCGGTCTTGCGCCCGAGATACTGCAGGATTGCGCCCGACTCGAACATCGAGATCGGACGTTTGCCTGGGCCGGTGGGATCGACGATCGCCGGCATGCGGTTGTTGGGTGAGATTTTCAGGAAGTCCGGCTTGAACTGCTCACCCTTGGAGATGTTCACCGGGATCATCGTATAGGGCAGCTTGCACTCTTCCAGCATGATGGAAATCTTGAAGCCGTTCGGCGTCGGCCAGTAATAGAGTTCGATCGGCTTGAGCGGCTTGTTGGCCGCCTTGGCTTTCGGCTTCTTGGCCGCTCCTGCCCGTTTCGCCTTGCCGCGCGCCATGTCGGTACTCCATTGCCCAGAATGCTCAGGAAAAAGCGGTAACAGACCTAAGACCGGCACGGACAATGCGCAACCAAGCCGCCGCCGTGATACTGGACGAATACAACCTGTAATGGCTATTCTGGTACCTGGGGTTGCGGGACTGCAATCATGCGGTTACCGCCCGCCAAGGTCATATGGGGGGTCTTCTTATGTACAAAGCGTTGTTCGCCGCACTGCTGGCCACCGGTCTGATCGCGGCACCGCTGCCGCAGCTGGCGCCGTTCGCGGCCGCGCAGACCGCTGCGCCGGCAAAAACCGAAGCCAAGACCGAGGCCAAGCCGAAGAAGGCGCCGAGCGCCGGCCAGACGGCCATGCGCGAGCGGCAGAAGAAATGCGGCGCCGAATGGAAGGCGGCCAAGGCCGCCGGCAAGATCGAGAAGGGTCAGAAGTGGCCACAGTACTGGAGCGCCTGCAACAAGCGCTTGAAGGCCGCGAACTGACCGGCGCGGCGCGCCAATATAAAGTTGCCGCCAGCTCGTCGGCTAAAAATACTGAGGGCGTCGGCGAAACCGAATGTCTCGCCGACGCCCTCTGTCATCATCCGGGTCCGGAGCGCTGCAGGGCAACCGCGTTGCGCTCGTCACTCCGCGCGCGCCGGCCCGTATGACGCGATCTTCGCCAACGAGGGCCGAAGATCCGGCAGTAACGTTAGAAGACTAGAGCCTCTTCTTCCGGCCCTTCTTCTTCGGTGCCGCTTTCGCTTTCTTTCTACGTTTAGCCATTTGCTGCCCTCCTAGCCATGGATCATGGCGGGTGTCGCATCAGTACGGTCGGGGATCGACACGCACTGCACTCCATTTACTACAGAGCAATGAAAAAAACACTGACTCCACTTAACAACGTGTGTATGCGACGCGCGCGGCGCTTGACTCGCGCGCGCAACGACTCGCACGGCGCGCGCGACAACGTAGTAAACAAATGCTGAGCGACGTTGCGCGCGGATGTTGGGTGAATTGAAAAAACAGCAAAAACGCACGCTTGCGCGCAAAAATTTTCACGAACATTGACATGACGCGACGCAAATGCAGCACAAAATAATTTTGCACAGTTTGGCTTGCGCGCGGGTCGTCAAGCGCCGGATTCGATCAAAAATGAGCGAATCAGTGCAAGTGATTCGCGGTGAGTCGGTCCGCCGCCGCAAAATTTTCGCGCGATCGCGCGTTCGAATTCGGTTTTGAAACGAAAAATTTCCGACCCGCGCCGACACAAGCGCGCGCCGGCGTGACGCGCGCGACGTTCAGGCGCCGATGCGCGCGGCGTCAGAGACCGAGTTTCTTTTTCAGAAGTTCATTGACCGCCTGCGGGCTCGCTTTGCCGCCGGAAGCCTTCATCGCCTGGCCGACGAACCACCCGACCGCCTTCGGATTGGTCTTGGCGTCGGCGACTTTGTCCGGATTCTTGCCGACGATCTCATCGACGATCTTCTCAATCGCGCCGAGATCGGTCACCTGCGTGAGCCCGCGCGCCGTCACAATGGCGCGCGGATCGCCGCCCTCGCTCCAAAGGATCTCGAATAAGTCCTTGGCAATCTTGCCGGAAATCGTGCCGTCGGCGATCAGCTCGAGCATGCCGCCAAGCTGTGCGGACGACACCGGCGAGTGCGCGATGTCCTTGCCCTCCTTGTTCAGGCGGCCGAACAGCTCGTTGATCACCCAGTTGGCGGCAAGCTTGGCATCGCGGCCCTTGGCGACCGCTTCGAAGTAGTCCGCGGTCTCGCGCTCGGCCACCAAGACGCCCGCGTCATAGGGCGATAGCGAGAAATCGCGCATGAAGCGCACCTTCTTCTCGTCCGGAAGTTCCGGCAGGTGCTCTTTGAGCGCGTCGACATAAGCCCGGTTGAATTCCAGCGGCAGCAGGTCGGGATCGGGGAAGTAACGGTAGTCGTGCGCCTCTTCCTTGGAGCGCATGGAGCGCGTTTCGCCCTTGCCGGGATCGAACAGCCGCGTTTCCTGCTTGATGGAACCGCCGTCCTCGATGATGTCGATCTGCCGGCGCGCCTCGTGCTCGATGGCCTGGCCGATGAAGCGGATGGAATTGACGTTCTTGATCTCGCAGCGCGTGCCCAAGGGCGCGCCCGGCTTGCGCACCGAGACGTTGACGTCGGCGCGCAGCGAGCCTTCCTCCATGTTGCCGTCGCAAGTACCGAGATAACGCAGAATCGAGCGCAGCTTGCCGAGGAACGCTTTCGCCTCCTCGGCCGAGCGCAGGTCGGGCTTCGACACGATCTCCATCAGCGCGACGCCGGAGCGGTTGAGATCGACATAAGAGAGCGTCGGATGGCGGTCGTGCAGGCTCTTGCCGGCGTCCTGCTCGAGATGCAGCCGTTCGATCCCGACGGTGACGCTGTCGCCGCCTTCGAGATCGATCGTCACGGCGCCTTCGCCCACGATCGGCTGCTTGTACTGGCTGATCTGATAGCCCTGCGGCAGATCGGGATAGAAGTAATTCTTCCGGTCGAACACCGATTTGAGATTGATCTGCGATTTGAGCCCGAGCCCGGTGCGGATCGCCTGCTTGACGCATTCCTCGTTGATCACCGGCAGCATGCCTGGCATGGCGGCATCGACCAGCGAGACGTGGCTGTTGGGCGCGCCGCCGAATTCCGTGGAGGCACCGGAGAACAGCTTCGACTTGGAGGTGACCTGGGCGTGCACCTCCATGCCGATAACGACTTCCCAGTCGCCGGTGGCGCCCTTGATGAGCTTGGACGGTTTGCTCTGTGCGTTCATGCGGCGACTATCTATCGCGCCGAAGGCCGCAAGACCAGACGGCGGCTCTGCTGTTATGCTCGGGCATGGCCGTAGCCGAGATCAAGGTCCTGTCCACCCAGGCCACCGAAGATGCCTATCGCGAGTTGGTTCCGCTGTTCGAGAAGGCGAGCGGGCACAAGGTCATCACCGTCTTCACCGGTACGGTGAATGCGCAGAAACGGCTGGCCGACGGCGAAAGCTACGACATGATCATCATGGCGGGCCCGGCCATCGACGCCCAGATCGAGGCAGGCAAGGCGCTCGCCGGCAGCCGCGTCGACTTGGCCAAATCCGGCGTCGCGCTCGGCGTGCCGAAGGGCGCGCCCAAGCCCGACATCGGCAATGTCGCGGCGCTCAAGGACACGCTGCTGAAAGCCAAGTCGATCGGCTATTCCACCGGCCCCAGCGGCGTCTACATGCTCAGCCTGTTCGACCGACTCGGCGTCGCCGACCAAATCAAAGGCAAGCTGAAGCGGACGCCCTCCGGCGTGTTCGTCGGCGATCTGCTCGCCAAGCGCGAGGTCGAGATCGGCTTCCAGCAGGTGAGCGAGATCGCGACCTTCCCCGGCGTCGATTTCGTGGCGCCGCTGCCGGCCGAAATGCAGCAGACCACGGTGTTCTCCAGCGCCATCATGGTTGGCGCCAAGCAGGCGGAAGCCGCCAAGCGACTGGTGAAATTCTTGACCTCGCCACAGGCGGCGGAAGCCTTCAAGAAGCGCGGCATGGAGCCGGGTTGACGCGCCGGTCGATCAGAGCCGTAATTCGTGCGCCAGCGCTTGTTCGACGGCATCGAAGCTGTCGAAAAATTCCCGGAACATGATCAGACGCCCATCGCGGAAACGCAGAAAATTGGCGAGGCGGATGCGCAGGATGCGCTGGCTCGATCGCTGCACGAAGCTGGCATTCACCAGCACCGCCGCCTG
>JACQDO010000214.1 GCA_016201085.1 Hyphomicrobiales bacterium
CACCGGCGAGACCTATTATCTGCACTGGCTGGCGGCGCTGGAAAATCTGGTGGCCGACAAGGGCGTCACCACATCGGAAACCTTGCATCGCTACCGCGACGCCTGGGATCGCGCTTGCGACCGCACCCCGCACGGCAAGCCGATCGAACTACAGCCGGACGACTTTCGCTAGACGCCCACCATCCGCTCGCTCACGATGTAGCCGGTGAGCAGCAGCGCGCCGAACGCCACGATCACGACGGCCGCGGCGGTTTCCAATCCGCGCACCAGGATCATGCCGGCGCCGGGCTTGGCTTTCGCGAGACGGCCGGCGAGTCCGCGCGCGCCGACGGCGATCGTCGCGATAACCGCCACCGTGATCGCGGTGCCGATTCCCATCACGAAGGTCGAGGCGACGCCGATCCAGAACAGCCCCTGCGCCAGTGCAAACACCAGCACGATGATGGCGCCCGAGCACGGCCGCAGCCCGACCGCGACGATGGCCGCCAAGCCGCGCCGCAGCCAATGGCGGCCGGCGAGTTCGCTCGGCTCTGGCGCATGCGCATGGCCCCAGGCCGAGGCCTCTTCGGCGTGATCGTGGTGATGGTCGTGATGCGCATGATCGTGGCCGTGATCGTGATGGTGATCGTGCGCACGGTCGTGATCGCGATGCGCATGCTGGTGGTCATGCACTTTTGGCCGCAGCAAGGCGAGGAAGGCGCGGCCCTTCACCCACAGCAGGCGCAGCCCGATCAGCACGATCAGCGCGTAGCTGACGATCTCGATGACGCGCACGGTATCGCCCATGGTCTTGGCGGTGGCGTTGAGCAGCACGGCGGCGATGCCAACGAGGGCGATGGCGGTAAAGGCCTGCAGGATGGCCGAGGCGAACGACAGCACGATGCCGCGCCGCCAGGTTTCGTCATTGGCGACCAGATAGGACGAGATCACCGCCTTGCCGTGGCCGGGGCCGGCGGCGTGGAAAATGCCGTAGAGAAACGAGATGCCCATCAGCGTCCAGGCGGCGCTGCCGTCGGCCTTGGCGGCGCGGATGGTGCCCGACATCATGCGGTAGAATTCGGCCTGCTTGGCCAGGATCCAGCCGGTGAAACCGCCGATCTCCGGCGGCGCTGGCGTGCGCGACATGCCGAACGGCTGCGCCAGCGTCACGTCGAGCGCGCCGAAGACGAGAAGCACCGCAAGGATCAGCAGTGCGCAGCGCACCAGAAGGAAGCACCTGCGCGTCAAGGACATTTCACCAGGATCTTGTTGGCGAACTGCGCGCCCCAGGCCATTGTAGTGTTGGATTGGTCGGCCGGTATCTGAGCCAGCGCCTTACCCTCGGCGAAGGTCATCTCGCGCGGCAACTGCACATCGAGCTTGCACTGCGGCGCGCCGACTAGCTGCACCGGCGATTTCTTGTCGAAGGAGAAATCGACGAAGATGGTCGGATCGTAGATGTCGATGGTGAGCTCCTTCGCCTTCACCGGCGTCTTGAACGGCAGGGTGAAATTCAGCGTCAGCACCGAATCGTTGTAGTCGAGCCAGTAGTCCGGCTGCGGATCGGTCAGCGGCGCTTTCTTGCCGTCGGCGATGGCGTAGGTGAAGTAGCCGTATTCCTTCAGCGACTCGACATTGACCTTGGCGAGTTCGCTGAGTTCCTCGCGGGTGAACTTGCCCTTCTCCTTGCTCTCCAGCCCCTGCGTGGCGAAGGCCGAGAACATGTCGTCGAAGGCCCAATGATGGCGCACGCCGGTGACGGTGCCATCTTCGGCATAGACGAGTTCGCTCTTCATCGTCACCCAGACATGCGGATGCGCCTGCACGGGTGCGGCGTAGAGCAAAGTCAGCAGGGCGAGCAGCAGGATGCGAATGGTCATGCGGCGCACATTATCACGGAGTGCGGCGTAATGGTGGCGGGCTTCGATTGCAATTAATTGTCAATAATCAAACCCCCGCCGCGCCGCCGTCGGCACGCGGATCGTGGCCGCCCTCCAGCGTGCCGTCGGGATGCCGGATGACGGCGCCGGCATGCCCCATAGTGTCGGAATAAGCCTCGTTAAGCATCTCGACATCGTGGCCGGCCGACATCAGCCGGTCGACCAAGCCGCCGTCGAAACGGGCCTCCAGCCGCAGGTTGGTCACGCTCGAACCCCAGGTGCGTCCCAGCAGCCAGCGCGGCGCATCGAGCGCCTTGTCCAGCGGCTGACGGAACAGAACGTGGCGGGTGAACAAGGCGGCTTGCGTCTGCGGCTGACCGTCGCCGCCCATGGTGCCATAGGCGATGACGCGGCCGTCCTTGAGCGCGGCCAGCGCCGGGTTGAGGGTGTGGAACGGGCGGCGGCCGGGTTCGAGCGCGTTGAGCGCCTTGGGGTCGAGCGAGAAACTCGAACCGCGATTCTGCATCAGCACGCCGGTTCCAGGCAGCACGCAGCCGGAGCCGAATTCCCAATACAGCGACTGGATGTAGGACACGACCAGCCCGCTGGCATCCGCCGCGCCCATCCAGATGGTATCGCCGCGCGCCTCGGGCGCCGGCCAGCGCGCCGCCTTGCGGACGTCGATCTTGGCCGCCTCGCCGTCGAGCAATGCGGACGCAAGGTAGCGCCCGAGATCGTTGGCGATCTTGTCCGGATCGGTGATGACGCGGTCGCGCACAAGGAAGGCGCGCTTGGTGGCTTCGACCAGGCCGTGGATGTGCTCGAAGCTCTCGGCTTTCGCCACGCGCAGGCGATCGAACAACGCCAGAATCATCAGCGAGGCCAGCCCTTGCGTCGGCGGCGGCGTATTGAACAGCGTGCCGGCACCGATGCCGACGCTGAGCGGCTCGGCCACGCTGGCGTGGAATTTCTCCAGATCGGCGCGCGTCACCGGACTGCCGATGCGTTCCAGATCGGGTCGCCGCAAAGGCCGTTTGCTTGAGCTTCGTCCCGGCCTCCGGCGCTTTGCCGTCGACCAGGAAGGCCTGCAGGAAGCCGGGCGCGGTTTCCAGCTCGGCATATTTCTCCACCGTCAGCTGCGCCTGGCTGCGCGTCACCGTGTAGCCGTCGCGGGCATGTTTGATGGCGGCTTCAAACAACACATGCAGCGGCAGCTTGGCACGCGTGCCTTTGCCGGTTTGCGCCTTGGCCGCTTCGAGTGCGAGCATCCAGCCCGCCACCGCGCCCGGCACGGTGAGCGCGGCGAGCGGTCCGCGCGAGGGAATCTCGTGGTGGCCGGCATCGCGGTAAAGCCGAAGCGTCGCCTTGCTGCCGGCGCGTCCCGCTCCCATCAGCGCGCGCACGCGGCCGGACGGCTCGCGGATCAGCCAGAAGCCGTCGCCGCCGATATGGTTCATGTGCGGATAGACCGCCGCGATCGACGCCGCCATGGCAACCATCGCCTCGATGGCGTTGCCGCCCTCGGCCAGGATGGCGCGGCCGTCCTCGACGGCTAGGGCATGCGGCGCGCTGACGACGCCGCGACGATGGCCGGCGGTGTGATGTTCCATGGCCGTCCCCGACGGAATTCGATTTCGAAGGAACACATAGATCACATTTGAGGCGCAGAAGGGTATAAAGAAGTTATGGCAAACCCCGCTCACCCAAGGAGACGCCATGATAAGCCGAAACGGTCTAAAGCTCGTCACGGTAGGCGCGCTCGCCATCGCGACGGTTTCGTTACCTGCATTTGCCGGCGCGGCGCGCGATCGTTCGACCGCCACGATTGAATTGTCCGCGCAAGGTTCGGGTGTCCAGAAAAAGAATGTCCCGCCGAAAACAGTGCAGCCGCGCGTGGTGCCAAGACAGGCCCCGGTTCGCGTTGTCCCCAGACAGACAACCCCGCGCGTCATCCAGCGTCAGGTGACGCCGAGAAATATTACTCCGAGGGTCATCAAACCGGTGACGGTCACTCCGCGCGTCATTACTCCAAGGACCGGAGGGACGGCGACCCGCAAGGTCTACACCCCGAAGGGCACCAATGCGACAGTTGTGACTGCGGCCAGAATCCGCAGCGCCCCGGCGCGCGGCGTCTTCCGGACGACGATTCGCGGCCGCAATTATTCGGTCTGGCGCAGCGGCTACCGCGTGCGTCACGGCAACCGCTGGCGCACATTCGTCGCGCTCGGCGCGCTCGGCGTGCTCGCGATCGGCGCCTACGAATATTACCCCTACGCCTACATCGATGCGCCGCGGGATTATTGCGACGGCCTGACGGAAGACGGCTGCCAGATGGTCTATGACGAGGTGCAAACGGTGGAAGGCGACGTGGTTCCGCAATGCGTGGCCTATTGCCAACGGCAATAGCGCGATGCCGAACGGCGTTAGCTTATGAAATGACGGGCTCGGCCGCCGCACGGTCGAGCCCGCGCTTCTTCAACAGCGCATCCACCGCCGGCAGCCGGCCGCGGAAGGCCTTATAGGCCTCCGCCGGGTCGCGCAGATTGCCGGCGCTGTAAATGAAATCGCGCAGCCGCTGGGCGGTCGCCGGGTCGAAGGCGTTGCCGGTTTCCTCGAAGGCCTCGAAAGCGTCGGCATCCAGCACTTCCGACCACATGTAGGAGTAGTAGCCGGCCGCATAGCCGCCGCCGGCGAACAAATGCTGGAAATGCGGCAGCCGGTGCCGCATGACGATCTCCGCCGGCATGGCGATGCGGGCGAGATCGTCGCGCTCGAACTTGCCCACGTCGAGATCGCCCGGTTGCGGCAAGGCGTGCAGGTCGAGGTCGACCAGCGCGCAGGCGGTGTATTCGACCGTGGCGAAGCCCTGGCCATAGGTGCGCGTCGCCAGCAGGCGGTCGAGCAGCGCTTGCGGCATCGGCTCGGATGTAGCGGCGTGCCGCGCATAGTTTTGCAGGATCTCCGGCACCTCCAGCCAGTGCTCGTAGAGCTGCGAGGGCAGCTCGACAAAATCGCTCGACACCGCGGTGCCGGACAGCAGCGGATAGGTCACGTTCGACAGCAGGCCGTGCAGGCCGTGGCCGAACTCGTGGAACAGCGTGCGCGCGTCGTCGAACGACAGCAGCGCCGGCTCTCCCACCGCCGGCCTGGAGAAATTGCAGACGTTGAGGATGACCGGCCTCACCTCGCCACTGAGTCTCTCCTGGTCGCGCAGCGCGGTCATCCAGGCGCCGCTGTGTTTCGAACTGCGCGCGAAATAGTCGCCGATGAACAGACCGACGTGTCGGCCGGTCTCATCCTTCACCTCGAAGGCGCGGGCGTCGGCATGATAGAGCGGCACTTCGACCGGCGTGAAGCGCAAGCCGAACAGCCGGCGCGCCGTCTCGAAAGCCGCCTCGACCATCTTGTCGAGCTGGAAGTAGGGCTTGATCTCGGCCTCGTCGAGATCGTAGCGCGCCTTGCGCAGCTTCTCGGCGTAGTAGCGCCAGTCCCACGGCGCCAGCGCGAAATTGCCGCCCTCCTCGGCGATCATCGCCTGCAGCGCGGCGCGCTCGGCATGGGCCTTGGCGCGGGCGCGGCCCCAGACTTCGTCGAGCAAGGTTCGCGCGGCAGCGGGCGTTTTCGCCATCTGATCGTCGAGCCGATAATCGGCATAACTCGCGAAGCCCAAGAGCTTGGCGCGCTCGGCGCGCAAGGCCACCATCTCGGCAATAAGCGCGCGGTTGTCGGTCGTCCCGCCGTTCTCGCCGCGCTTGATCCAGGCCTGGAACACCTTCTCGCGCAGATCGCGGCGGGCGGAGAATTGCAGGAAGCCCTCGCACGACGAGCGCGCCAGCGTGATGGCGTATTTGCCGCTCTCGCCGCGTTCCTCGGCAGCGGCCTTGGCCGCGGCGCGCGCGAAGCCGGGCAGTCCGGCCAGATCGCCCTCCTCCAGGATGAGCGCGTAAGCCTTCTCATCGGCCAGCACGTTCTGCCCGAACGCGGTGCCGAGGCTCGCCAGCCGTTCGTTGATCTCCGCGAGCCTATCCTGCGCCGGCTGGTCGAGCGCGCCGCCGGCCCGCACGAATTTGGTATGATAGCGCTCCAGCACGCGCGCCTGCTCGGCGTTCAGGCCGAGCGTATCGCGGCGGCGATAGAGCTCGGCGACGCGGGCATTAAGCGCGCGGTTGAGATAGATGGCGTTGCCGTGGCGGGCCAGCAGCGGCGAGACATCGCGCTCGATCGCCTCGATGGCGTCATTGGTCTCCGCGCCGGTCAGCGTGAAGAACACGTTGCTCACGCGCTCAAGCTCGCGCCCGCTCTTCTCCAGCGTCTCGATGGTGTTGGCGAAACTCGCCGCAGCCCGATTGGCCGCAATGGCGTCGATCTCGGCGCGATGGCGGGCAAGCGCGCGATCAAAGGCGGGCTGGAAATGTTCCGGCCGGATCGCCTCGAACGGCGGCAGGCCGAAGGCGCCGGTCCATTCGATCAGCAGGGGATTCTGGGCGGGGGTCATGCGCTCTATCTAGAGGGCGAAGGCGCAAACGCCAAGCTCATCTTGCGCCCAGTCCGAGCGCCGCGCCGCCAGCAAAGCGCGCGCGATCGCCCAGCGCCTCCTCGATGCGCAGCGCCTCGTTCCACTTGGCCATGCGCTCGGAGCGCGCGAAGGAGCCGACCTTAAGCTCTCTAGCGTCCCAGCCGACCGCGAGATGCACGATGGTCACGTCCTCGGTCTCGCCGGAACGCGCGGAGACGATGGTGGTGAGCCAGGCCTCGCGCGCGGCCATGAGCGCCGCCTGCGTCTCGGTCAGCGTGCCAGCCTGGTTGGGCTTGATCAGCGCGGTGGTGACCGCGCCCGCGGCCGCCGCCTGCCGCACGCGCGCGGCGTCGGTGACCAGGAAGTCGTCGCCGACCACCTGCACGCGGCCGCCATAGGCCTTGGTGAAACGGCGGAAGCCTTCGGCGTCGTCTTCCGCCACCGGGTCCTCCACCGAAACGATCGGATAGCGCTCAATCCATCTCCCGAGCATGCCGATCAGGCCGTCGCTATCGAGCTCGCGGCCTTCCAGCGCCAGTCGATAGCGGCCCTTCTGCCCGAAGGATGAGGCGGCGATATCGAGCGCAATGGCAACATCGGCGCCCGGCGTAAGGCCGGCGCGCTCGATGGCACGCACCAGCATGTCGAGCGCTTCCTCGTTGGAGCCGAAAGCCGGCCAGTAGCCACCCTCATCGGCGACGCCTTGCAGCAGGCCGCGTTCGGCCAGCAGCTTGCCGGCGGCGGCATAGACCTGCGCGGTGAGGTCGAGGGCCTCGGCGAAGCTTTTCGCGCGCGGGCAGACCACCATGAAGTCCTGCACGTCGACGCGGCGCGCGGCATGCGCGCCGCCGCCGAAGATCTGGATTTCCGGCAGCGGCAGCCGGCCCGGGTTGCCGTTCGACAGGTAATGCCAGAGCGGCACGCTTTGCGCGGCGGCGGCGGCATGCGCCACCGCCATCGAGACGGCGATCATGGCGTTGCCGCCCAGCCGGCCTTTGTTCGGCGTACCGTCGAGCGCGAGCAGGATATTGTCGACCGCCTGCTGGTCGGCGGCATCGGCGCCGCGCAATGCCTTGGCGATCTCGCCGGAAATGTTCGCCTGCGCCCGGCGCACGTCGAGGCCGCCGAAGGCGGCGCCGCCGTCGCGCAGGTCGAGCGCCTCGCCGCTGCCGGTCGAGGCGCCGGCCGGCGCAATGGCGCGCCCGCGCGCGCCGCCGGACAGCGCGACCTCGGCTTCGACCGTCGGCCGCCCGCGCGAATCCCAGACGCGGCGGCCGTACACCGAGACAATGCCGGTCGCGCTCATGCCGGCTCCTTCACGCCGACCTCGCGCGCCCAGGCATGGCGGATATCGGACAACCGCTCGGGCGGAGCGCCGAGGAAATGCAGCGCGACGCGGCGGATGCGCGCCTTGTCCGCTTCCGCGGTGATGTATTCGGCCGGCGACTTGCCGTCGACGCGGGCGAGGAAAAGCCCGGGCAGCAGATGCGCCGTGCGCCGCTCCATCGCCGCCGGCGGCTCCCAGGTGACGCCTGCGAGGTAATCGCGCGCCAGCACGTCGAACAGTGTCAGGAAGCCCGCCGCGGCGCGCGGCGTCCACAGGCACTTGAGCAGCATATGATTGAGGCAGAAGGCAAGATCGAAGGCCGGATCGCCGTACCAGGCGCATTCGGCGTCGAGGAAGACCGGCCCGTCGGGCCCGACCAGGATATTCTTCGGGCTGACGTCGCCGTGCACCAGCGTCAGCTTGGTGGCGAGCGTCGTGCGCGACAGTTCCATCAAGCGATCCGACACCGGCGGGTGCTTCGGCGCGGTCGCCTCCAGATAGGCGGCCAGCCGAATGGCATGGAACACCTCGTCGGTGGCGAAGGCGGCGGCGATGTCGGCCCGTTTGGCGTTGACCGCATGGATGCGCGCCAGGCAACGCCCGACCGCGGCGGTAAAGGCCTCGTCGGCGCGGCCGTCGCGCAGCTCGTTCTTCCAATTGCGATAGCGCGCCGGGTCGAGATAGGCCATGGCGAACAGGCCGGCCTCGGCATCGTGTCCGAGCAGCCGCGGCACCGCGTCCGGCAGAATGGCCCGCACCACCTCCATCCATTTCACCTCGTAGGCGTTGCGCACCACCGGCACGAACCAGTCGTCGGCGACCTTGAGCTTGGGCAGCGCGCGCTTGATGGCGAAGGTCTGCGCCGCGGTATCGACCTTCCAGATGTCGGAGGCGACGCCGCCGGGCAGCGCCGTGTAGCGGGGCTGCTCGCCGGGCGCGGTGAGGCCCATGCGGGCAAGCGCGGCATCGAGTGCGGCACGGTCGGCGGGGACGGCTTCGGTCATCGCGGGCGGATTAAAGCCCCCTCGCCGGGCAATGTCACCCGCGCAACGCCCGCAGCGCGTTGAAGATGACCGCGACGTCGATCGCCTCCTGCAGCAGCGCGCCTTGCACCGGAGCGATAAGGCCGAACGCAGCCGCCACCATGGCCACGAACGACAGCCCGATGCCGACCGCCACGCTTTGCAGCGCGATGCTGCGCGAGCGGCGCGCGATTCTGATCGCCGGCAGCACGCGGTCGAGCTGATCGACCAGCAGCACGACGTCGGCGGCTTCGGCCGACGCGGCGGCGCCCTTGGCGCCCATGGCCATGCCGAGGTCGGCGGCGGCGAGCGCCGGGGCGTCGTTGATGCCGTCGCCGATCATCATGACCGGGCCGTTCTTGCGCTCCGACAATACCACCAGCACCTTCTGGTCGGGCGTGAGTTCCGCCCGCACCATGTCCAGGGACAGCCCGGCGCTGAAAAACTTGGCCACCTCCCGGCGGTCGCCGGTCGCCAGCACGATGCGCTCGATGCCCAGCGCCCGTAGCGACTGCAACAGCTGCTCGGTGCCGGCGCGCAGCTCGTCGGACAGCACCAGCAGGCCGGCGAGCTTGCCGTCGATCGCCACGGCCGCCGCCATCGCCCCGGGTGGGCGCTCGCGCCCGAACAGCGTACCGGCCGAGCCGGCGATCTGGCCGGCGATGAAATGCAGTCCGCCGACCATGACACGGCGGCCCTCGACCCGGCCGACAATGCCCTCGCCCGGCGTCTCCACCACTTCGGTTGGGATCGCCAACGGCAGGCCCTTGGCGCGGGCCTCGGCCACGATGGTCTGCGCGATGATGTGCTTGGAGGCCTGGTCGAGCGAGGCGGCGATAGCCAGCAGTTCGTCCGCCGTCATGCCGTCGATCACCCGGATGTCGACGATACGTGCATGACCGAGGGTCAGGGTTCCGGTCTTGTCGATCACCAGCGCCCGCACGCGCGCCAGCATTTCGATCGCCTTGCCGCCCTTGATAAGGATGCCGGACTTGGCCGCGCGCGACAGCCCGGCGACGATCGCCACCGGCACCGCCAGGATGAGCGGACAGGGCGTCGCCACCACCAGCACCGCCACCGCGCGCACGGAGTCACCGGTCAGCCACCAGGCGGCACCCGCCATCAGCACAGTCACGGCCAGGAACAAGATGGCATAGCGGTCGGCCAGCCGCGACATCGGCGCGCGCGAGCGCTGGGCGGCTTCCACCAGGCGAATCACGCCGGCATAAGTGCTCTCGGCCGCCCGCCGCGTCGCCAAGAGGTCGAACGCATCGCCCACGTTTGAGGAGCCGCTGAGCGCCGCTTGCCCGGCTGTTAACTGCACCGGCATGGCCTCGCCGGTGAGCGCCGACTGGTCGAGCACCGCCACGCCCTCGACCACCGTGCCGTCGACCGGGACCACGTCGCCGCGGCGAATCAGCAGCCGGTCGCCGGCCAGCAGGAGCTCGAGCGCCACCTCCTCCAGCCGGGAATCCCGATGCCGCACGGCGGTGCGCGGCACCCGCGACAGCAGCGCGGTCATCTCGCGCCGCGCCTGCCGCTCGGCGAAGGCCTCGAGATACTGGCCACCGGCATACATCACGGCGACGATGGCGGCGGCGAGCTGTTCCCCGACCAGCAGCGCCGCCGTCATCGACAGAGCCGCCACGATGTCGAGCCCGACATCGCCGCGCCACAGGCTGCTGGCGATTTCGGTCACCAGCGCCAGCAGCACCGGCACGGTGACCACGGCCCAGATGACGTCCGACCAGGTGCCCAGCCCCACCAGCTTGACGGCAAAACCCGCCGTCAGGCCCGCGGCCACCAGACCGGCGAGCAGCGGGCGGGCATGTTTGAGTGCGCCGGGCAGGGTCATGCCGGTAACCTCCGCCGATCGAGCGGCCATCGCCATGCGCAAGATCAAGTGCTTAAAGACTTGATCCGGCGGCCGGATTCAGGTTGATTGCGGCCACTGTCAAGGGAGATCGCCATGGTCCTCAGCGGCCGCCGCATCGTCTGGCTCAACGTCGTCACCGTGATCAGCGCCGCCATCCTGATCGGCGCCGAGGTGTTTGGCGCCGCCTTCGCCGGCTCGTGGGCGCTCGCCACGCTGTTCGATCTCGGCAGCCTCGGGCAGCGCATTCTCGACGGCCTGTTTGTACTCTGCGGCATCGCCATCATGGCGCAGTTCGTGCGCAACGCTCACCGCAGCGAGCCGTTCACCGCGCGCGGGTGAGCGACGCGAGCATCGCGACACGATCGTTTTCAAAAAAGTTAAGGAAGATTTCTCATCGCGCGAAGAAATTTGCTTGCATCGCGCGAAAAAAATGTTATTTCGAACTTGCCCAATTTCGCACGTGCCTGTGGCCGTGTGTCGATCGGTAGGTAGCCGGACAA
>JACQDO010000252.1 GCA_016201085.1 Hyphomicrobiales bacterium
TGCTATAATCGCCCGCATGTCGTGCATGGCGCGCTGATTGCCGCCGGGCCCGCCCGCCATGCTACGCTCATCGACCTGGTGCGCGACCGTCTGCCCGAGTTCGCCTAGCCGACCGGTTTCCCGCCTGCGCTGGAAAAATGATAGGTCCGACCGCCGATTTGATCCGAAACTATAGAGCGCTGCAGCAGTTTCCGATGTCATTATACAAACGGATCGTCAGATCGTCCGCCCTGATGGACGCCGCCGGAGCGATGGCGGCGGGCTACCTGCGGCTGGTCTGGCATAGCTGCCGCAAGACCTTTGAGCCGGCGACCATCCAAGACACCATAGAGATGCCGGCGATCATCACGATGTGGCACGGCCAGCATTTCCTGGCGCCATTCGTCAAGCGCGACGACCCCACGCATCGCGCCAAGGTGCTGATCTCGCGCCATCGCGACGGTGAACTCAATGCGCGCGCCGCCGAGCGGCTGGGCATCGGCACCATTCGCGGTTCCGGCGCGCACAATGGCGAGTTCCATCGCAAGGGCGGCGCCGTCGCCTTCGGCGAAATGCTCGAAGCGCTGGCGCAAGGCTACAATGTCGCGCTCACCGCCGACGTGCCGAAAGTGGCGCGCGTCGCCGGGCTCGGCGTCGTCAAACTGGCGCAGCATTCCGGCCGGCCGATCTACGCGGGGGCGATCGCCACCAGCCGGCGCATCGAACTCGACAACTGGGACCGTACCGCCATCAACCTGCCATTCGGCCGAATCGCGGTGGTGGCGAGCGACGCGATCTATGTGCCGCGCGACGCCGACGATGCGGCGCTGGAAGCCGCGCGCCAACGGGTCGAAAACGAACTCAACCGCTCGACCGCGCGCGCCTACGCCATCGTCGACCGCAAGGGGAGCATCCCGCCGTGAGCGAAACGCTGCCGGCCGGCTTGCGCGCCTACCGGCTGCTGTCCGCGGCCGCCGCCCCGCTGGCCCTGCTGCTGCTGGCGCATCGGCCGCGGCGCGGCAAGGATGGTCTGGCTGCACGGCGCCAGCGTCGGCGAACTGGCGAGCGTGCTGCCGCTGATCGAGCGCATCGCCGCGCGCGGCGTCAACATGCTGGTGACCACCGGCACCGTCACCTCCGGCGGGCTCGCCGAACAGCGGCTGCCGGCCGGCGTCATCCATCAATTTTTGCCGCTCGACGTGCCGCGCTTCGTGCGCCGCTTTCTCGATCACTGGCAGCCGGACATGGCCTTGTTCGTGGAATCCGATCTGTGGCCGAACGTGATGATCGAAACCTCGGCACGCAACGTGCCGATGATCCTGGTCAACGGCCGGCTGTCGGAACGCTCGTTCGAACGCTGGCGCTATCTGCAGGACACCATCGCCAGCCTGCTGCAGCGGTTCGATCTCTGCCTGGCGCGCACGCCGGGCGACGCCGGACGTCTGGTCGGACTGGGCGCGCCGCGCGTCGTCACCAGCGGCAACCTCAAGCTCGACGTGCCGGCGCCGCCGGTCGACAGCGTCGAGCTGGCGGCCTTGGCCGAAGCCTTTGCCGGCCGGCCGGTGATCGCGGCAGCGTCCACGCATGCCGGCGAAGAGGACATCGTGATCGCGGCGCATGCCCGCCTGCGCAAGAATTATCCCAGGCTGCTGACCTTGATCGCGCCGCGCCATCCCGAGCGCGGCGCCGGCGTGGTCGCCATCGCCAAGGCCGCCAGCTTGCAGGTGGCGCAGCGCTCGCGCGGCGAGAAGCCGCAGGCCGCAACCGACATCTATGTGGCCGACACGCTGGGCGAGCTCGGCCTGCTCTATCGGCTGGCGCCGATCGTGTTCATCGGCGGCTCGCTCGTTCGCCATGGCGGGCAAAATCCGATCGAGCCCGCCAAACTGGGCGCCGCCATTCTGCACGGCCCACATGTGTGGAATTTCGTCGAGCTGTATGACGCGCTCGATGCCGCGCACGGCGCCGAACCGGTCGCCGACGCCGACCGGCTCACCGCCGGACTGTCGGCCTGGCTGAGCGACCCGGCGGGGCGCGCGCGCGTCGCCGACGTCGCGCGCACGACCGTCGATAGCCTGGGCGGCGCGCTCGAGCGCACCTTGCAATCGCTCGAGCCCTATCTGGTTGAACTGCAGTTGCGGCGGCGAGCGGACCATGCGTGATCCGGCTTTCTGGTGGCGTCCGGCTGGGCTCGCAGTGGGCCTGCTGGCGCCCTTTGCCGCGGCCTATGGCGCCATCGCCGCGCGGCGGATGGCCGGCCCAGGCGCGCGCGCCGGTGTGCCGGTGCTGTGCGTGGGAAATTTCACCCTTGGCGGCGCCGGCAAGACGCCCACCGTGCTGATGCTGGCGCGCCTGCTGCAGGAAGCCGGGGAGCGTCCATTCTGTCTCAGCCGCGGTTATGGCGGCGGCGCCTCCCGTCCGAAGCGGGTCGATCCGCACAAAGACAGTGCGGCGCTGGTCGGCGACGAGGCTCTGCTGCTAGCGCAAGTGGCGCCGACCGTGGTCGCGCATGACCGCGTGGCCGGCGCCCAGATCGCCAAGACCACCGGCGCAAGTGTAATCGTGATGGACGACGGCCTGCAGAACGCTTCGCTCGCCAAGGATTTCACGCTCGCGGTGGTCGACGGCCGCCGCGGCATCGGCAACGGTCGCGTGTTTCCGGCCGGTCCCTTGCGCGCGCCGCTCAACGCACAGCTTGCGCGCACTGATGCGCTGCTGGTGGTGGGCGACGACACGCGCGCGCGCGAGGTAATCGCCGCCGCACGCCCTCTACCGGTATGGCACGGCAAGCTGGTGCCCGATGCCGCCGCCGTAGCGGCGCTGAAGGCGCGCAAGGTTTTCGCCTTCGCCGGCATCGGCGACCCCGACAAGTTTTTCGCCACCGTCACGGCGGCCGGTATCGCCATCGCGCGGCGGCGCGCCTTCGCCGATCATCATCGCTATAGCGCCGAGCAGGCCGCCGAACTCATCATGCAGGCCGAGCACGACGGACTTGCTTTGTTGACCACAGCGAAGGATTGCGCCCGCATGACGGGCGAACCGGCGCTGGCGGCGCTCGCCGCCAAGGTGCATGTGTTGCCGGTGACGCTGGTGCTCGAGGAAGCCGAGGCGTTGCGTAAGCTTATTCTAGCGAAGCTGCGGCGCTGACTACTTCGCGCGCTTCTCCTGGCGGCGCTTGAGCACCGCCTCCGGCGATGCATAGGCCTCCTGCAGATCGACGCTCCAGTATTTGAGCTCCTCGAGCGGGATCGGCACGCCGGTCACCGCACAGCGCACGAAGGCGCCCGGCCGCGTGACGCGAAAATCGCCATCGAGGTATTTCACCTCGGCCTCGCCGTTCATGGGCGAGGAGCGATCGTAGCGATTGAGCAAGGAGGGCCTCCGGTCCGGCTTAGCGAGGTTGATATGCCGCAAGATAGTCTTTCGGCGCCGCTTGGCAAAGCCCTTGGCCGTTCATGCCCGGTTTATGTGCACGGGTGTTAAATCCCCGCTTATGCCGAAGCCTTGCCGCCTGCGAAAACCGCTGGTCTGGATCGCCGCCGCCATGATGTTGGCGTCGGGCTGCGCCGGCGCCGCCGAGCCGGTGGAAATTCACTCCGGCGAAGTGAGCTTGCGGGGATGGTTGTATCGTCCCGCCGGCAACGGTCCGTTTCCGGCGATAGTGGCCCTGCACACCTGCGACGGGCTGGGCGAGGCCCCGCTCGGCGCGCGCTACCGCGAATGGGGCGAACGCCTGCAGGCCGCCGGTTTCGCGGTGCTGTTTCCCGACAGTTTCGGCTCGCGCGGCCTTACCTCGCAATGCCGGGTGCGCCAGCGCGCCGTGCGCGCCTCGCGCACGCGCATCAAGGACGCCATCGCCGCCCGCCATTGGCTGCAGGAGCAGCCCTGGGTGATGGCCGACCGGGTGTCGCTCATCGGCTGGTCGCATGGCGCCACCAGCGCGCTGTGGACGGTGCGCCGCAACGCCGCCGCCTCGCGCGACAAGACGCCGGATTTCCGCTCGGCGGTGGCGCTGTACCCGAACTGCCAGCGCGCCGGCAACCTGGCCTGGAGCACGCGCATCCCGACGCTGATCCTGATCGGGCGCGCCGACGACTGGGCACCGGCCGCCCAGTGCGAACAAATGATCGCCGGCGCGCGCGGCCGCAGCGCCGGCGCGCTGATCGTGGTCTATCCGGGCGCCTATCACGATTTCGACGTCGCCGATGTGGCGCTGCACGAACGCAGCGGCATTGCCAATACGCCGAACCCGGCCGGCCGCGTGCATAGCGGCACCGATGCTGCGGCGCGCGCCGATGCCTTCAAGCGCGTGCCGGAGTGGTTCGCGCGTTAAAGCAGCGTGCCCTGCCCGCCGGAATCGTCGCCGCGTGGACGCGGCTTTGTAACGAGCTTGGGTTTCGCGGCCGGTGGCGGCGCGCGCTCGCCGTCGGCGGTGGCAGCGACGCGGCCGTCGGAAAATTCAATCTCCAATCGCATGCGACTCTTGACCGATAAGGCCGAGCGCAGCGGCTGCCCGCCGTCGTCGCGCACGAGAGCGAATCCCCGCGCCAGCACGCCCTGGTATGAAAACGCCTTGAGCAATTGCTCGGCGCCGCGCACGCGATCCCAGCGCCGTTGCAGATAGTGCTTGCGGGCAAGCTTGCCGCGCTTCTCCAGCGCAACGACGATTTCGCTTGAGCGTGCCAGCCGCAATTTCAAAAGACGCGGCGTCAGGCGCGCGCCAATACGCGTGAGCTGGGTATGGTGCAGTTGCGCATTGGCGATGAGCGCGCGCGGCAGTCTTGCGGCGCAGGCATCGAGCCGCTGGCGGGGGATTGCCAAGAGATCGTCGAGCGCCGGCAGCGCGCGTGACAGCAGATACAGTTCCTTGCGGCGCTGCTCGACGCCGCGCTGCCAGCAGGCGAGACGGCGCGCCGTCAGCGCCGCGATTTGCGCCATCAGCTCGGCGCGCACCGGCACCGCCATTTCGGCGGCGGCGGTGGGCGTCGGAGCGCGCCGGTCGGATGCGAAATCGATCAGCGTGATGTCGGTCTCGTGGCCGACCGCCGAGATCAGCGGGATCATGCTGTCGGCCGCGGCCCGCACCACGATCTCCTCGTTGAACGACCACAGGTCCTCGAGCGAGCCGCCGCCGCGCGCGACGATGATCAGATCCGGTCGCGGCAGCGCGCCATGCTCGGGCAGCGCGTTGAAGCCCTTGATCGCGTTGGCGACCTCGGCGGCCGAAGCCTCGCCCTGCACCCGCACCGGCCACACCAGCACCCGGCGCGGAAAGCGGTCGGCCAGGCGATGCAGAATGTCGCGGATGACGGCGCCGGTCGGCGAAGTGACGACGCCGATCACGCGCGGCAGAAATTGCAAGAGCTGCTTGCGCGCCTCGTCGAACAGGCCTGCGGCGGCGAGCTTCTTCTTGCGCTCCTCCAGGAGCTTCATCAGCGCGCCGACGCCAGCCGGCTCCAGCGTGTCGATGACGAGCTGATATTTCGACGAGCCGGCGAAGGTGGTGAGCTTGCCCGAGACGATGACGTCGAGACCCTCTTCCGGCTTCACCCGCATGCGGCCCCAGACGCCCTTCCAGATCACGCCTTCGAGCACCGCCCGGTCGTCCTTGAGGCGGAAATAGACGTGGCCGGAGGGTGACGGGCCCTTGAAGCCCGACACCTCGCCGCGCACCCGCACATAGCCATAGGCGTCCTCGACGGTCTTCTTCAGCGCCGCCGACAGCTCGGAGACCGACCATTCCGGGATATTGGCGCGCGGCTCGGTCTCATTGGTGATTCTGCTACTGGCCATGCCGGCAATATACGCCAGAACGTGCGGAAAACACGGCTTTCCGGCCGCAAACCTCTTATCAACCCTTTGCGCGCATGCTCGCGGGCAGAGGGCTTAGGCCATGAACCCGCACGAGCACGAGATCGAGAACATCAGGGTGCGGGTGCGCTGCCCGGACTGCCGCACCAACTTCCACGAGCGGCTCAACCGGGTGATCCACGGCGACGCCGTGCGCTGCCCGACCTGCCATGAAGAAATGAATTTCAACGGCATCGGCCATATCCACGATCACGACAGCGTGGCCGACTACATCCACCACGTCGAAGAGCACACCTGCCATCCGCACTTCCGCGGTTGACGGTTTTCAACAAGCGGCGTCTTCCCCTTGTCCTGACCTTGCCCGCCCGCTAACCCCATTGCGGGAGCGGACGAAGGCGGCATGAACATCCTCATCCTCGGTTCCGGCGGACGCGAGCACGCGCTGGCCTGGAAGATCGCGGCGAGCCCGCTCGCCGACAAGCTCTATTGCGCGCCCGGCAATGCCGGGATCGCGCGCGAGGCCGAATGCGTGGCGCTCGATCTCGCCGACCATGCGGCGGTTATCGCTTTTGGCAAGGAGAAGAAGATCGATCTGGTGATGGTGGGACCGGAGCAGCCGCTGTGCGCCGGCATCGTCGACGACCTGGAGGCGGCCGGCATCAAGGCGTTCGGCCCGAGCAAATGGGCGGCGCGGCTGGAAGGTTCCAAGGGCTTCACCAAGGACCTGTGCAAGGCCAATAAGATCCCGACCGCCGCTTATGAGCGCTTCAAGAGCGCGGCGCCGGCAAAAGACTACGTGCGCAGCCATGGCGTGCCGATCGTGGTGAAGGCCGACGGGCTCGCCGCCGGCAAGGGCGTGGTGGTGGCGGAGACGGTGGCCGAGGCGGAAGCCGCCATCGACATGATGTTCGATGGCGGGCTGGGGACGCCCGCCTGGGAGATCGTGATCGAGGACTGCCTCATCGGCGAAGAGGCCTCGTTCTTCGCGCTGTGCGACGGCGAGACCGCGATCCCCCTGGCCTCGGCGCAGGACCACAAGCGCGTCGGCGACGGCGACAAGGGGCCGAACACCGGCGGCATGGGCGCCTATTCGCCGGCGCCGGTGATGACGGCGGCGATGAACCGGCGCGTCATGGACGAGATCATCCTGCCTACCGTGCGCGCCATGAAGGCGATGGGCGCGCCCTACAAGGGCGTGCTGTTCGCCGGCCTGATGATCACCAAGGATGGCCCGCAGCTGATCGAATACAATGTGCGCTTCGGCGATCCGGAAACGCAGGTGCTGATGCTGCGCCTGATGTCGGACCTGGTGCCGGCGCTGATCGCCGCGCGCGACGGGCAATTGAAGAGTTTCGACTTGCGCTGGTACGACGACGCGGCGCTCACCGTGGTGATGGCGGCCAAGGGCTATCCCGGCGCCTACGAAAAAGGCTCGGTCATCGACGGCTTGGCAGACGCCGCGCAAGTCGAGGGTGTGGAAATCTTCCATGCCGGCACCAAAGCGGACGGCACGCGCATCCTCGCCAATGGCGGGCGCGTGCTCAATGTCAGCGCGCGCGGCAAGACGGTGCGCGAGGCGCAGAGCCGCGCCTATGCCGCGGTCGATAAGATCAAATGGCCGGACGGATTCTGCCGCCGCGACATCGGCTGGCGCGCGGTGCTGCGCGAAAAATAAAAACCACATTAAATAAAACTTTGGAATCGTGGCAACTGTGGCGAAAGCTTGGTTGTTCCGACGGATTATACCAATTGCCAAATACTGTTCGGCATGACGTCCATGCGTCGCCGTCGATACTGCACCGCGAAATAATTTCTATCTCGTGCGCGAGGGCGATGATGCAGGAGAAACACGAGATGAAAACACTTGTGCTCGGAACGTCATTGGCACTGGTAACGCTGGCGGCAACGCCGACCTTAGCCGCCACTTATCATTCACGTGTCTCGGCGCAGCAGCCTAACGCCGAAGCTGCCTATGCCGCCGCCGATAACGGCCCTACCGTCAATGGACCGGCCGTGTTCGCGTTTGGCCGCTATGCCGGCTGGGATCCCGATCCGGCCATCCGCCTCCAACTCATGCGAGACCCGGGATGGCGTGCCGACTGAGCCCGCACCCATTGACGACGCAAAACCCGGCGCCACGCCGGGTTTTGTTTTTGGGGGGATGAAGGCGCTTTCCTCTCCCAGAAGGGGAGACGGTTAAGTAAAGTGAGACCATGCCTGCTCTCGCCGACCTGTTCCCCGGTTTTGCCTCGCACTGGATCGACACGTCGATCGGAAAAATCTTCGCGCGCACGGCTGGCCACGGACCGCCGCTGTTGCTGCTGCACGGCTATACGCAGACCCAC
>JACQDO010000253.1 GCA_016201085.1 Hyphomicrobiales bacterium
AAGAGTCAATGCCACCTGGCAAAACAATGCCTGGCATGGAGATGCCGAAACCAGCCGACGCATTAACGGCGCCGGGCACACCGACGGGATATGTTGAAATCGGCACATCCCAAGAAGTACAGCAACGGATCGGGGTCATGCTGGGAAGCGCGGAGGAGGCTCCGCTGATAATGACCGTCCGCACAGTGGGGATTGTGCGTCCCAATGAGACCAAGGTCGCCCACATTCACCTGAAAACCGAAGGCTGGGTCGAGAAGCTGTTCGTCTCCTTCACCGGCCAGAAGGTTAAGGCTGGCGACCCGATGCTCTCGATCTACAGTCCGGCATTCTACGCTGCACAGCGTGAGTACCTGTCGACTTTGCGAACTGCCAGACTAGGAGATCAGCAAGCCGTGGCGGAAACCGCCCGTCAGCGGCTTACGCTGTGGGATGTGCCTCAGGATGAAATCGAGACGTTGGAAAAAACCGGGCAACCGAACAAGTCGCTGATCTTACGGAGCCTGATTTCAGGGACGGTATTGGAGAAAAAGGCGTTCGAAGGCCAGTACGTCATGCCCCAGGGCGAACTATATGTGGTCGCCGACCTCTCGACGGTATGGTTGCAAGCCAAAATCTTTGAATATGAATTGCCGCACATCAACGTCGGAATGCCGGCAACGGTGACATTTCCGGCGCTGCCAATGCGAAAGTTCACCGGGAAAGTTGTTTTCATCGATCCGGTTGTGGATGAGATGTCCAGGACGGTGCAGGTGCGTGTTGAACTGCCCAATCCCGACGGCGAATTCAAGCCGGGTATGTTTGGCAATATCGTGATTACCGATGCGATGGGTATCGGCTTGACCGTTCCAACATCCGCGGTCATCCGTACCGGCGAGCGCGACATCGTTTTTCGCGCCCTCTCCGCGGATCGCTTCGTGCCGGTGCAAGTAAAGATCAATCCCTTGCAGTTCGGGGATCGCTTCCAGATTCTCGATGGTCTGAAAGCCGGGGACAAAGTCGTCACTTCCGCCAACTTCCTTATCGACTCCGAAAGTCGGTTGCAGGCGGGCGGCGGGAGCATGGCGGGCATGCCCGGCATGGGCGGGACATCGGGTGACAAGACCCCCGCCGCGAAGCAGGAGGACAAGAATGAAACACCAAAGCAAGGCGGGGGCCATTCCGGCGCAAAACACTGAAGCTTTGTCGCGAGCCCGCTGACGCTTCCTCGTATCCGCACAATCACTACTGAAGGCCATTCATGATCGCCCGAATCATTGAATTCAGCGCTCGCAATATCTTCCTCATGGTACTGCTGGTCGTTGGCATCATCGGTAGCGGGCTTTGGGCTGTCTATAATACGCCGCTCGACGCGATTCCCGACCTTTCGGAGGTGCAGGTGATCGTCTCCACCGGCTGGGAAGACCGCAGTCCGAATATCATCGAAGACCAAATCACATATCCTATCGTAACGCAGCTTCTTTCCGCCCCCAAGGTCAAGGCGGTGCGTGCCAGCAGCTTCTACGGCGAGTCTCTGGTTTACGTCATCTTCGAGGATGGCACGGACCTCTATTGGGCGCGCAGCCGCGTGTTGGAGTACCTCAGCGGCATGGCCGGCAAGCTGCCGCAGGGCGTCTCGCCGAAGCTGGGTCCAGACGCATCGGGGGTCGGCTGGGCTCTAGAATATGCTCTGATCGATAAGACCGGAAAACACTCGTTAGCCGATCTTCGGACGCTTCAGGACTGGCAGGTCCAATACCAACTACGAACCGTACCAGGCGTGGCGGAAGTCGCTCCGGTCGGAGGCTTCGTGCGGCAGTATCAGGTCACAATCGACCCCGATAAGCTGCTGGCCTACAAGATCCCTATCAATAAGGTCGTCGAACAAATTCGCCGGGGCAATCAAGAGGTAGGCGGACGGGTATTGGAGTTCACCGGCAAAGAGTACATGGTGCGCGGCAGAGGCTACATTCAAAAGCCCGCTGATATCGAGAATATCGCTGTAGGGGCGCAGTTCGACTGAACTCCAATTCTCGTCCGGAATGTCGGCACCGTCCAGATCGGGCCGGACATTCGCCGCGGTGTGGTGGATTTCAATGGGATGGGCGATGCCGCGGGAGGCATCGTCGTCGTTCGCTTCGGCGAGAGCGTCTATGACGTGTTGAATCGCGTCAAGGAACTCATCAAGGAAAAGGTTCAGCCAGCGCTGCCCGAAGGGGTGGAACTGGTCGTCACCTACGACCGCTCGACGCTTATAAAGCATTCGGTGGAGACGCTGAGCGAGAAGCTCATCGAGGAAAGTATCATCGTCAGTCTGGTCTGCATCGTGTTCTTATTCCACGTCCGCAGCGCTCTGGTCGCCATCATCACACTGCCTTTGGCGGTCCTGATGGCGATGGCAGCAATGCAGTGGATCGGGCTGAGCAGCAATATCATGAGCTTAGGCGGCATTGCCATTGCCGTCGGGGCAATGGTGGATGCGGCCATCGTGATGATCGAAAATGCACTCAAACACCTTGAGCATGAGCAGAGCAAGCCACCGGAGCAGCGCCGCCCCCGCCTGGAAGTTCTCATCGAAGCCGGACGGGAGGTAGGGCCATCGCTGTTCTTCTCGCTTTTGATCATCACCGTCAGTTTTCTGCCGGTGTTTGCCCTTCAGGACCAGGAAGGCCGGTTGTTCAAGCCGCTCGCGTACACCAAGTCGTTCAGCATGGGCTTTGCGGCACTCCTGTCGATTACCGTCACGCAGCTCCTCATGATGCTGCTGATCCGGGGCAAGATTTTGCCCGAGGAAAAGAATCCAGTCAATCGATTCCTGGTCTGGATCTATCTCCCGATTGCCAAGCTGGTGTTGAAGCAGCGTTACGTGATGGTCGCCATCGCCGTTTTCGCCACTGCCGCCATCATACCGATCTACTCCCGCCTGGGCAGCGAATTCATGCCGCCGCTCTGGGAGGAAACGATACTTTACATGCCCGCGACACTGCCCGGGTCTTCGATCCAGACCATGAAGCAGTTGATCCAGGAGCAGGACAAAATTTTGATGGACTTCCCCGAAGTCGCCAGCGTCTTCGCTAAATCCGGGCGAGCTGAGAGCGCCACTGACCCCGCGCCGCTGGAAATGGTCGAGACGGTCATCAACCTCAAGCCGCCGGATCAGTGGCGGAAGGGCATGACTCCCGACAAGCTGATCGGGGAGATGGACCGGGCGCTGAAAACGAAACTGATCGGATCATCCAACAGTTGGACCATGCCGATCAAGGCGCGCATAGACATGCTCTCCACCGGCATACGCACTCCTATTGGAGTAAAAGTATTCGGACCCGATCTCGCGGAAATAGGGAAGATACTGTCGCAGGTGGAAGATACCGTGCGCACCGTTCGCGGTACGCGAAGCGCCTTCGCCGAACGCGTGAGTCAGGGCTACTACTTGGACTTCGACATTAACCGCGAAGCCATTGCCCGTTATGGGCTGTCGGTCATGGACGTGCAGGAAGTTATCCAGGCGGCTGTAGGCGGCGCCAACGTCACGCAGACGATCGAAGGCCGCCAGCGTTACCCAGTGAACGTCCGTTATGGACGTGAACTGCGGGATAGTCCAGAGAAGTTGCGGCGGGTGCTGGTTGCCACGTCCACTGGCGTTCAAGTGCCTTTGGGGGAACTCGCCGAGCTGCGTTTCGTGGATGGCCCCACCTTGATCAAGAGCGAAGCGGCGCAGCTCGTGGGCTATGTCTATGTGGACATCGTCGATCGCGATACCGGTAGTTACATGGATGACGCTCGCAAGGCAGTTGCCGATATGGTGAAGCTGCCTGCCGGCTACAGGCTGGAGTGGAGCGGCTCGTTTGAGGGAATGCAGCGCGCCGGGCGTCGCCTGATGTACGTCATTCCCATCACACTCGCTCTCATCACTGTGCTGCTCTACCTCAATGCGCGTTCGCTGGCCAAAGTGCTGATTGTGCTGGTTTCCGTGCCTTTTTCTCTGGTCGGTGCGTTCCTGCTGTTATGGCTGCTAGGCTATAATCTCAGCGTGGGCGTCTGGGTGGGGATCATCGCCTTGGCCGGCGTTGATGCTGAAATTGGCATAGTGATGCTGCTGTATTTGGACTTGGCCTATGAACGCTGGAAGCGGGAAGGCCGAATGAACAGCATTGGCGATCTGGAGGCCGCCGTCATAGAAGGTGCCGTCCAGCGCGTTCGGCCTCAGATAATGACGGTTCTCGCGATCCTCATGGGTCTCTTGCCCATCATGTGGTCGAGCGGAACCGGCTCTGACGTGATGAAGCGCATCGCTGCCCCAATGGTGGGCGGAATTGTCACGACCTTCATATTGGGGTTGCTGATCTATCCGGCCATCTATGTCATCTGGAAATGGTGGAGCGAAGTAAGGCACAGTCACAAGATCAAAGGAGCGGTTTGAAATTTGAAGGGGGCGGAACTGCTGAGTTCTTTATCCGCCATCGTCAGGTTTCCGAATGCCAAAATATTCAATTCCACAAGCACGTTAAAGGACCAGCAGCAAGCTTAGAACCAAATGGCACAACGGTATCGCCGTCGTAAAGCACGACACCATAGGCGAATTCAATTAAGAATACGATATCCGGCGATTAGGAATCAACAGTCCGGCAATTAGGAGTAACATTCGGCCGAGATCGTTAGCGAGGCCCTGCGAGGCCTAGCCGGCATCCCGAACAGCTGGGCGGCTACCGTCGCAGCTTTTTTTCTACGCGGCAAAGATTGATCAGCGATGCGACGCTAAAGCTTCGGCAGAATATGTCGGAATACAATCCTGGTGCCCCTGGCCGGACTCGAACCAGCACGTATTTCTACACCTGATTTTGAGTCAGGCGCGTCTACCAATTCCGCCACAGGGGCACTCTTGCGCGTTGGCGCGCGGACTATAGCGGCGCAAAAGCAAGGGTCAACGGCCACCGCCAGCGACTTTTTGCGCCTGGATATGGCGCTTTCGAGGCCGCCCCGGCGCGCCTATGATCCGCCCTCGAAGAATCATCGTTTATCGGAGCGCCTCAAGATGAATGAAGAAGCCCTCAATATGTCGCTGCGCAAATTCCTTAAGGTCGTGGGCGTGACCTCGCAGCAGGAAATCGAAAAAGCCGTGCGCGCCGCGGTTGCCGACGGTCGGCTGAAGGGCGTCGCGACGCTCGACGCGCAGATGGTGCTCACCATCGGCAAGATCGCCCTCACCCACAAGATCGACGGCACCATCGAGCTGGCATAGGCCTTCACAGGCCGGCCAGCGCCTTCCGGTAGTAGGACAGATCGAGATATTTATCCGGCGCCGCCGGCGTGCCGCCCTCGAACTGGGCGCGCAGCTTGAGCACGTTCTTGACGCCGTCCATGTCGAGCGCGCCGTCGCGATGGAAGTCGTTCTTGGTGCTGTCGAACGCGGCGACTGCGATATCCTCCGGCAGTTTCAGCCGCTCGACCAGCAGCGCGATGACCTCGGCCTTGTTCTTCGGATCGAAGGCCCAGCGCCATCCTTCGACATAGGCTTGCAGATATTTGACCAGCGTATCGGCATTGGCCGCGCCCCACGCACGTAGCACGAATGCGGATGTGCCCTGATAAGCTCCAAGCGCCGCCGCCGCCGTGCCCATGTCCTTGAGGCCGACCTTCTCGCCGCGCGTCGAGAACGGCGGATTCATTATCGCGGCGATGTTGGCCTTGTCCTTGGTCATGGCCTCGAGCCGAAAGCCGGTGCCGCCTACCGACTTGACCTCATAGTCGCCCTTGTTGAGACCCTTCTGCCGCAGCATTTCGTAAAGCTGGAAGGCGTAGGCCGTGTTGAGCGCGTCGACCACCACGGTCCTACCCTTGATGTCGGTAAGCTGCTTGATCTCCGGCTGCACCATCAGATGGTTGAAGCTGTTGTCGCCGCCGCCCACGACCGCGATATCGACATTGGCCTTGTCCTTGAGCGCAAAGGCATTATCGACCGCGGAATGGGCGATCTGGTAGCGGCCTTCGGCCAGCCCATTGCGCAGTTCGTCGGAGTTGGGCGTGAACTTGATGTCCACGGCCAGCCCGCGCTTGGCATAGAAGCCCTTCGCCTGCGCCGCGAACAGCGGCAGGTTCTGCACCCCAGGGAACACGATGACCGTGAGCTTGGCGTCTTCGGCGCGCGCCGGCGCATACGTGAAAGCAAACACCGCCAGAGCGGCGGCCAACAGACGTTTCATCATGGCGTCCTCCCGGACTTTCGTGTTCTTTATTCGACTATAACACCGGTTCGGCCGTAACATTCCGGCGGCCGAAAGCCGTCTCCATCTCGCGCCGCACCTTCACCGCCGCATCGTTGGGATCGTAGGCGACGTCCGCCCATCTGAGCGCACCGCCTTCCGCGATATCGCGCTTGAGCTTGACGTTGTGGGCGAGGCCGAGCGGCAGTAATTCGTCGCGCAGCGAAATATCCGCCGGTGTCTGCTTGCCCCAGACGCAGAAGCCGCCCTCGCCGTCGAGCATCTCACCCGCCTTGAGCGCGCGCTTGGCGGTCGCCACCACGTCGGAGCGGAAGCCGGTGGGCGCGCCGGTCGGCTCGTGGCGCAGCGCGCAGCTCGCCACCGAAACGCCGAGCTCAAGCCCGATCATGTGGATCGGCCGGTACAGCGCGGCGTATTTGCCGGTTCTGTCCGGCAGCATGGCGTATTCCTTGAAGCAGCGCCGCGCGTAATCGGTTTCGCCTTCGAACACGGCGTAAGTGCCGAGCGCAAGATGATGCGGCACATCGCGGCCGTCGCGATAGACCGACGAGGTCACTTCGGTGACGCCGGCCTGCTCCAGCGTGCCGCCGTCGCTGTTCGGCTTGCAGACGTCGGCAAGCTCGAAGCGCGTCGCCGGCGGGAAATGCAGGCCGTCCGACTGCGGCAGCAGGCCAGTAGCGTTGCACACCGCGGTCATCTCGATGCCGGACTTGGTGCCGTCGACGAACGAATTGAACATCTTGGGATTGATCGACTTGCGGTCGGAGATGTTGAGATATTTGTCGAGAATGTCCCAGACATTGTCGGGGTTGGATTTGTGGTAGTGCGGCTCGTAGCGCGTGCCCTTGCCGGCGCAGATCACCTTGAAGCCGGCGGCGCGCAACGAATCGACGTGCTCGCAGATCAGCGCCGGTTGATCGCCCCAGGCGAGCGAATAGACCACGCCGGCCTCCTTAGCGCGGCGCGCCAGCAGCGGCCCCGCCACCGCGTCGGCTTCCACGTTCACCATGACGATGTGCTTGCCGTGTTTTATCGCCTGCAGACAGTGATGAATGCCGGCGCCGGGCACGCCGGTCGATTCCACGATGACCTCGATGCGCGGATCGGCAATCAGCGCCGCGGCGCTGTCGGTCACCAGCGTGGCGCGCTGCTTGTGCGCATCGTCGAGCGAAGCCGCGGCGTAAGCTTCCGCCGGCCAGCCGGCGGTCTTGAGCTGGCTGTGCGCCCGCGCCACGTCGAGATCGGCGACGCCGACAATATGCATGCCTTGCGTCAGGCGCGCCTGCGACAGGAACATGGTGCCGAATTTGCCGGCCCCGATCACGCCGACCGTCACCGGCCGGCCGGCAGCCTGGCGTTCGAGCAGTTTTGCATGCAGGTTCACCGGCGTCTCTCCCCCTTTATCAGGGCGAAACGGAAACACAGACGCGCCAGCGGCACAAGCGCCCCAGCGGCTTCGCGCGCGTTCAAAATGTCATTGGCAGAGGGCGCGGGACACGAAGGTTTCGTCCCGGCATTCGGGTCCGCTGTTGCGGCCCGACAGCAGTACCTTGGGCGGACAGACCTGGGCGGTGGTCATGTCCATGCTCTTGCCCGACTCGAAGCCTTTGGCCTTGCACATGGTAACGGCGGCCGTCACGCAATCGGGTGCGCCGTTCGGCGCTTTGGCGCAGACCTCGTGGCCTCTCACCACGCGGGCATTGGGAATACGCACCACGGCATCGGCGGCGTCCCTGGCGCCGGCGGCCGTCGACTGGGCGGCGCTGCCGGCATCGCGGCCGAAATTCTCGATTTTCTTGCGCGCGTCGCCAAACGTCGAATTCATATTGTCGGACTGCCGGTCGAACCAGCGGCCGATGGCCGCGAAAAAGCCGGTGTCCTGGTTCGGGTTCGCCGCAGGCGCACTCTCCTGCGCGGCGGCCAGCGCCGCCATCAGCACCATGCCGCCGGCGAACAGGCAGGTGACCGCGGAGCGGGCCGCGGATGTTTTACGCTGGCAGGTCAAAGCCCGTTTGCTGTCCATGGCCGATCAGACCGGCGCTGCGTCGGTCGCCTAACGGCAATCAGTTGCCTCACGGCATTGGCGCCGTTCAGCCCTTTAGTTTCGCCAGGTGGCGAAAATGAGGAATGCCGATTCGGTCAAATGATATATACCGCAATCACGATGCCGATGACGACAACGGCGGCGCCCAAGAACACCCACAGACCCAGCCGCTTTTCGATGAAATAGCGCGCCCGCACGCCGTAGCGGTGTAGCAGAAACGCCAGCAGGAAGAAGCGGATACCGCGCGCAATAATTGAGAACAGCACGAACAGGAAGATGTTGTAGCCGGCGAAGCCGGATGTGATGGTCACAATCTTATAGGGGATCGGGGTCACCCCCTTGAGCAGGATGATCCAGGCGCCCCATTGCGCGTAAGCGGCGCGGAAGGCCTCAACCTTGTCGGCATAGCCGTAAAGATTGATCAGCCAGGCGCCAACCGAGTCATAAAGCAGCGCGCCGATCGCGTAACCGGCGACGCCGCCGGCGACCGAGGTTGCCGTGCACCAGGCCGCCATCGCGTAGGCTCGCTCCGGGCGCGCCAGCGCCATCGGGATCAGCATCACGTCGGGCGGCACCGGAAAGAACGAGCTTTCGGCGAACGAAATCGCCCCCATGCTCCACAGCGCATGCGGCTTGTGGGCGGCGGCCATGCACCAATCATAGAGACGGCGAATGATAGAACGCGGCGCGGCAACCTGTACGGTCATCGGAACTCTCTGAGAGGAAAAAAAGGCGGATCAGCGGCGCTTGCGCACGCGCCTTGCTTCTAGCGCGACGACCTTACGCCGCGAAGAGCCCTGTGCCAGATCTTTTGGCACTTTTTCGGCAATGCCAAACATCTGCTCGCGCCGGCTCATCTCGGCCCAGACATCGTCGGGATGGACCCCGGCGTGCACCCAGAGCACCACCAGATTATAGAGCAAATCGGCGCTTTCGCGCACCACCGCATC
>JACQDO010000219.1 GCA_016201085.1 Hyphomicrobiales bacterium
GCCGATCGAGCGGCAATTGTCGACCATCTCCGGCATCTCCTCGATGACGTCCTCGTCATCGCTCGGCATCACGCAAATCACCATCCAGTTCGATCTCGGCCGCAACATCGACGGTGCCTCGCTCGACGTGCAGACCGCGCTCGCCATCGCGCAGCGCCGGCTGCCGGTCGAAATGACCACGCCGCCGTTCTTCCGCAAGGTCAATCCGGGCGATTTCCCGGTGCTGTTCCTGAGCATGCGCTCCGACACCTTGCCGCTGTCGGCGGTCAACGATTACGCGGAAACGGTGGTGGCGCCGCAAATCTCGCAATTGCCAGGCGTCGCCCAGGTGCTGGTCTACGGCGCGCAGAAATTCGCCGTGCGCGTGCAGGTCGATCCGGCGGCGGCGGCGGCGCGCAATATCTCGCTCGAGGACATCCGCAGCGTGGTGGCCAAGGCCAATTCCAGCGCGCCGGTCGGCATCCTGCAGGGCAAGGACCGGGCGGTGACGCTGGTGGCGACCGGCGCCATGGAGCATGCCATCGATTACCGCAACGTGGTGGTGGCCTATCGCAACGGCGCGCCGATCAAGCTCAGCGAAGTCGCGCGCGTGATCGAGAGCGTCGAAAATAGCAAGATCGCCACCTGGTTCAACGATACCCGCGCCATCGTGCTGGCGATCCAGCGCCAGCCCGACGCCAACACCGTCGCGGTGGTGGATCTGGTGCGCAACATGCTGCCGGCGATGCGCGCGCAAATCCCGCCGGCGATCAATATGGCGCCCTTGTTCGACCGCTCGCTGTCGATCCGCGCCGCAGTGTTCGACGTGCAGGAAACTTTGGCGATCGCCATTTCGCTGGTGATCATGGTGATCTTCCTGTTCCTGCGCAAAGTATCGGCCACCATCATCCCGGCGCTCGCCGTGCCTGTGTCGCTGATCGGCACCTGCGCCGCGATGTACGCCTTCGGATTCTCCATCAACAACATGACGCTGCTGGCGCTGACGCTGTCGGTCGGTTTCGTGGTCGACGACGCCATCGTGATGCTGGAGAACATCGTGCGCCATATCGAGGGCGGCATGCGCCCGTTCGAGGCGGCGCTGAAAGGCTCGCGCGAGATCGGCTTCACCATCGTGTCGATCACCTTCTCGCTGATCGCGGTGTTCATCCCGGTGCTGCTGATGGGCGGCATGGTCGGCCGCGTGTTCCGCGAATTCGCGGTGTCGATTTCGGTGGCGATCATCATATCGGGCTTCGTGTCGCTGACGCTGACGCCGATGCTGTGCGCACGCGTGCTCAAGGGTCACAGCGGCTCCGAGAAACAGAACTTCGTCCTGCGCCTGTTCGAACGCACGTTCGAGAGCTGGCTGCGCACCTACGAATGGACGCTCGCCCGCGTGCTGGCCCATAAGTCGATCATGCTGGGCGTGACGCTCGCCACCATCGCGGGCACGATCTGGCTCTATATCGTGGTGCCGAAGGGCTTCTTTCCCACCGAAGACACCGGCTACATGCTCGGCATCACCGAGGGCAAGACCGACATTTCGTTCGACGCCATGGTCGAGCACCAGCGCAAGGTCGCCGACATCGTGCGCGTCGACAAGGCGGTCGCCTATGTCAATTCCACCGTCGGCGTCGGCGGACCGAACACGGTCGGCAACAGCGGCCGCATGCTGGTGGCGCTCAAGCCTAGAGCCGAACGCGACAGCCTGCCCGAGATCGTCGCCCGGCTGCGCCGCACCGCCAACGTGGTGCCGGGCATGCAGATCTTTTTCCAGCCGATCCAGAACATCAATCTCGGCGGCCGGCTGAACAAGAGCCAGTATCAGTACACGTTGCAGTCCAACGACACCGAAGCGCTCTATCGCATCGCGCCCGAGCTGCGCGAAAAAGTCGCGCGGCTGCCGGGCCTGCTCGACGTCACCACCGATCTCTACGTCAAGAACCCGCAGGTCACGATCGAGGTCGATCGCGAAAAGGCGGCGGTCTATGGCGTCTCCATCGATCAGGTGCGCCAGGAACTGTATAACGCCTTCGGCTCGCGCCAGGTCGCCACAATTTACAAGTCGACCAACGACTATCAGGTGATCCTGGAGAGCGCGCCGGAATTCCAGGCCGGCCCGAACGATCTCAATCGCATCTTCCTGAAGACCACCAACGGCACGACGGTGGCGCTCTCGGCCGTAACGCATTTCGTGCGTACGGTCGGTCCGCTGCAGGTCAACCACCAGGGCCAGCAGCCGGCGGTGACGATCTCGTTCAATCTGGCGCCCGGCTTCTCGCTCGGCCAGGCCGTCGACGCGATCCAGAAGCTGGAGCGCGATGAGCGCCTGCCGGCCACCATCACCACCGGCTTCCAGGGCACCGCGCAGGTGTTCCAGGATTCATTGCGCGGACAGGGTATTTTGATCTTGGCGGCGATCTTCGCGGCCTATGTCGTGCTCGGCATTCTGTATGAAAGCTTCATCCATCCGATCACCATCATCTCCGGCCTGCCGTCGGCCGGCATCGGCGCCATCCTGACGCTGATCCTGTTCAAGATGGATCTGTCGGTCATCGCCATGATCGGCATCGTCATGCTGGTCGGCATCGTGAAGAAGAACGCCATCATGATGATCGACTTCGCCATCGAACGCCGCCGCGTCGGCCTGTCGGCGGAAGCCGCCATCGGCGAAGCCGCCATCCTGCGCTTCCGCCCGATCATGATGACGACGTTTGCGGCGATCTTCGGCACGCTGCCGATCGCGCTCGGCACCGGCGCCGGCGCCGAGTTGCGCCAGCCGCTCGGCGTGGCGGTGGTCGGCGGCCTGGTGCTGTCGCAGTTGCTCACGCTCTACATCACGCCGGTAATCTATCTCTACCTCGACCGCTTCGACCGCATGCTCAAGCGAAGGCTCGAGCCGCAGCTCGCCGAAGTCGGCGAGCCGCCGAGCAAGCCGGCGGAAGCGGCGGAGTAGTTCTGCTGTCGTCCCGGCCAAGGCGCGAAGCGCCGCGAGCCGGGACCCATACTCCGCAGTCTATCGAGGGTGAACGGCGTATGGGTCCCCGCCTCCGCGGGGACGACGCACGTAATTACAGCGTGAAGCTCGTCCCGCAGCCGCAGGAGGCCTTGGCCTGCGGGTTCTTCACCTTGAACGAAGCGCCGATCAGGTCGTCGACGAAATCGATCTCCGAGCCGGCCATATAGTTGACCGAAACCGGATCGATGACGACCACGGCGTCGTCGCGCGCGATCACCAGGTCGTCGGCGGCCTTGGCGCGTTCCATGTCGAACTTGTACTGGAAGCCGGAGCAGCCGCCGCCTTCCACGCTGACGCGCAGCATGGTGCCGGCCGGCTCCGTTTTCAGGATCTCGCCGATCCGGCGGGCCGCCTTGTCGCTGACTGTGACGCTGGTATCCATCGTTTGTCCCAGAGGCCGTTATTCTATTGGCATTCGGCCTTACCGATAGTTAAGTGCGCTTACCATTAAGGTCAATCCGCCAATGGCGATCGAAACCGGTTGCGAACGAGCTGTTTATGCCGCCGATCCGGGCAAAAGCCGCGGAAGGCGCTGGCCGGAGCCGATAAGCCCGACCCGCAACGTGTTCCGGCGCGACTGCGACCGCATCATTCATTGCGCCGCCTTCCGCCGGCTGGCCTATAAGACGCAGGTGTTCGTCTATCACGAGGGCGATCACTACCGCACGCGGCTCACCCATACGCTGGAAGTGGCGCAGATCGCCCGCTCGCTGGCGCGCGCGCTCGGGCTGGATGAGGACCTGGCCGAGGCGCTGGCGCTGGCGCACGATCTCGGCCATCCGCCGTTCGGGCATTCCGGCGAGCGCGCGCTCGACCGCTGCCTGCACGGCTTCGGCGGCTTCGATCACAACGCGCAGGCGCTGCGCGTGGTCACCGAGTTCGACCGCCGCTATGCCGGCTTCGACGGCCTCAACCTTACCTGGGAAACGCTGGAGGGCCTGGTCAAGCACAACGGGCCGCTCACCGATCGCGACGGCCGCGCGCTTGCGCGCTACGCCGAGCGTGGCGTGCCGGCGGCGATTCTGGCCTACAACAAGATCCAGGATCTCGAACTCGGCTCCTTCGCCAGCGCGGAAGCGCAGGCGGCGGCCGTTGCCGACGACATCGCCTATGACGCGCACGACATCGACGACGGTCTGCGCGCCGATCTGTTCGCGCTCGACGAGATTGCCGCGGGCGTGAGCGCCATCGGCTCTCTGGTGCGCGAGATCGATGCCGAACATCCGCGACTCGATCCCGCCCGCCGCGTGCACGAGCTGGTGCGCCGGCTGATCACGCACCTGATCGTGGACGTGATCGACGACAGCCGGCAACGGTTCGCGCAGTACAGGCCGGGGTCGGTCGCCGGCGTGCGCGCGCAGGCACTGCCGATGATCGGCTTCTCGCAGGCCGGGGTCGCCAACGACGCCGCCATCAAGACGTTTCTGGGCGAGCGCATGTACCGCCACGCCAGGGTGATGCGGGTGATGAACGATGCCGAGACGGTGGTGCGCGATCTGTTCGCGCATTACGCCCAGATGCCCGCCGACCTGCCGGCGGAATGGCGCGAGGGGCTTGAGCGCGCCGATGACGCCAGCCGCACCCGCCGCATCGCCGATTACATTGCCGGCATGACCGACCGCTACGCGCTGATCGAGCATGCCAAATATTTTGCGCAGACGCCTGAGTTAAGGTGAGGCTGGCGCGCCCGCGTGCGCGTGCTATCCTCTCCGGGCATGGCGCGATTGGCTGGTAAAGTTGCTTTCATCACCGGCGGCGGCCGCGGCATCGGCCGCGCCACGGCGGAACGCTTTGCCGAGGAGGGCGCCAAGGTCATCATAGCCGAAATCGACGCGGACAGCGGTGCGGCGGCGGCACAGTCCACCCGCGCGCGTGGCAAAAATTGCGACGGCGACGCTCACTTCATCCATTGCGACATCCGCGAAAGGTCGAACGTCGAAGCCGCCATCGCCGAAACCGTTAAACGATATGGCGGCCTGCATATCCTGCACAACAATGCCGGCGGCTCGACCCCGCAGGACGGCCCGGTCACCACGGCGCCGGAAGAGGAATTCTGGCGGGCCATCAAGCTCGACCTGTTCGGCACATTCTTATGCTCGAGGATCGGCATCCCCGCCATGATCGAATCGGGCGGCGGCTCGATCATCAACATGTCGTCGATCGTCGCCTTGAAGGCACTGCCGGGACGCGATTGCTATACCGCCGCCAAGGGCGCGGTCGCCGCGCTCACCCGCTCGATGGCGGTGGAATTTGCGCCGCACAAAATCCGCGTCAACGCGATTGCGCCGGGCGTCGTGCTGACGGAGCGGGTCAAGAAACTGATGGAAGGCGCCAAGGACATCGAGAAGCTCGCGGCCGGCAACCTGCTCGGGCTCGGCCTGCCCAGCCATATCGCCGACATGGCGGTCTATCTCGCCTCGGACGAGTCGGCGATCACCACGGGACAGGTCTTGTCGGTCGATAGCGGGGCGACGGTCGTTTAGTCGCGATGAAAACGCGTCAGCGAAGAATATTGCGTAACGCCCGCAGCGGATCGGGCGGCGATGAGCGCGTGCGCGCGTTCTGACTCGGCGTGTCTTTGCAGATTTTTCTCAGGATGACATCGACGTCGCCCTGATACTCGTACTTCATGCTTTCATTGGGAACGATGACCCGCATGGCGCGGATTTTCTCTTGGCTCCGCTCGATCGAAATATCCCGCAACAAGACATTGCCCCAAGGGCGCGCTTCGGAGCGAAACTCGTTTTCCTCGCAAATGCCGTTGATGCAGACATCCAAGCCCAGCGTCGCGTCGACTTCGGTGGTGCGCAGCGTCTCCAGCTCGGCCGGCACGTTCGCCTTGCCATAGACCGACAGCACCATTTGCAGGTCCAGTTTGCCGCGGCTCTTCTTGCAGCCGACCAGGCCCAGGCTGAACTGTTCGAGATCGTTCAATTCCAGCCAGGCATCCTGGCCAGTCCCCTCCGCATTGGCGCGAATATAAACATTGCCCGCGACGGCCGGACCAGCGACGAATATCAGGGCAATGAGGAGAAAGATGCCGGTGAGCGTTTTGCCGACAGGGCGCATGACACGATGCAGGCGCATTGACGCGCTCCAATTCCTGCAAGTTTTACGGTGATAGAAGAGCAGAACCGCACGATTCCGCATTGCGCTAGGTCAAGTTAGGCCGCTACGGCGATACCGTGTGCCGATCAGCGGCGCTCGGCGACGCGCTCCAGCTTCTTGCTCAAGATCCAGGACAGGCCGAGGAACGCGACCAGCATGACCAAGCCAATGCTCGATGAGGCGTCGCTCATGAGCTGCTCCGAGACATGGCCGAAGGCATAGCCGGCCCAGACCACGCCGCAGGACCACAGGCCGGCGGCGACGAAATTGAGCGCCAGGAAGGTGGTCCAGGATAGCTTCGACATGCCATAGGCAATGCCGGCAACGCCGCGAATGCCGTGCGGGTAGCGATGCAGCAGGATCATCCAGACGTAATGCCGGTCCGCCAGCCGCGCCGCGATCTGCACGGTGCGTTCGACGCGCGGGAAGCGCCCGAGCCAGCTGGTGCCGAACCGCCGCCCGATCCAGAAGCGGATCGCGTCGCCGGCGAAGCTGCCGAAC
>JACQDO010000051.1 GCA_016201085.1 Hyphomicrobiales bacterium
GGAGACCGGCTGATCACGCTCCTCACTCAACATGCGCCGACGTGGCTGGTGCAGATGCCTACCCTGCTGGATGCGACCGAATTGGAAACTTTACAACGCCAGGTCGCCGGGGCCACAGGGGTACGGATGCTGCGCGAGATGGGGGAAGCGCTTGAGGCGATTACCGCTGAGCGCCCGTTGGTGTTGGTGTTCGAAGATCTGCATTGGAGTGATACTGCGACGTTAGAACTACTGGCTGTGCTCGCCCGGCGACGAGAGCCAGCGTGGTTATTGGTGATTGGTACCTATCGCCCGGTCGAGGTGATCGTCCAGGCGCATCCGTTGCGGGCGGTCAAGCAGGAGTTACAGCTGCACGGGTTGTGCACTGAACTGCCGCTGGGCTTATTGAGTGAAGCGCAGGTGGCAGAGTACCTGGAGGTGCGATTTGGCACTCGGCCCCCTCACCCTGGCTCTCTCCCACAACGGGAAAGGGAAAGAGAGTGTGTTGTGCCGCTCGTGCTTACTCCAATCCCTCGACGATGCGGATGTCGCGCACCGCGCCGTCGCCGAGCGCCTTCAGCGCCTCCTGGTACGGCGGCGCGTTATGCGCGGCGATCGCCTGCTCGACGCTCGGCCACTCCGACACCACCACGCGCTCCTTCACACCTTGCTCGAAGGTGGCGTTGGCGGTGCCGCGGCAGAGATAGCGCGCGCCGAATGGCGCCAGCGCCGGCCCGGCCAGCTTGGCGTAGGCGGCGACCTTGGCGGGGTCCTTGATCTCGCGATAGCAGGTGATCCAGTAGGCCTTGGGCATGACGGCTCCGTGAGGTGGTTTTCTCAGGCGACAGTCCTAGCGCAAGGGCAGGGCGGGGGGAAAGGGCTGGGCGTGGTGACGAAGAAAGGTTATCGCACCTTCATCATCTTTTCCGGCTTGGCGCCGACGCGCGCGAGGCTTTTGATCGCCAGCGGCGAGCGGCCGGATTTCTCGGCGATCTCGCGGTCCTGCTCGATGATGAAGCCGCGCGCGGGTTCGTCCTTGTCGAGGCCGCCCAAGAGCTCGGCCGGCACGCGCCGGTTGGAGCGCTGCGAGCCGTCCTCATAGACGACGTCGAAGAACACGAATTCGCCTTTTGGGTTGGTTCCCGGTTTTTTTGCCATGACCGTGTGCCTATAGAAAAAAGAAAAACCCCGCGCAAGCGCGGGGTTTTCCGGAGTAACCGTTCTTTAGACGGTCTGCAGATTGGCAGCAGCCGACTTGCCGCTGCGCGGATCGGCCTGCACATCGAACGAAAGCTTCTGGCCTTCGTTGAGGTTGCGCATGCCGGCGCGCTCGACTGCCGAGATGTGAACGAACACATCGGGGCCGCCGCCGTCCTGCACGATGAAGCCGAAGCCCTTTTGGGCGTTGAAGAACTTAACGGTACCTGTGGCCAATGTGGCCTCCTTTTGAAAAACGCAACGGGTGCGTCTATGCCCCATACAAACCATTCGTATGGGCCTCATATCCGGATTTTTGCGTGTTCTTGGGAAAGGCCCGTTCGGGCGAAACAGCAAGTCAGGCTAAATCACGAATGCCGGTTATATAGGTCTGCATTGCGCTTTTTGCAACCGTCGCGGCGTCGTGCGCCAGCGTTAACGTTGCGTTTGTATCTGTGGCGGAAAAGCGGCGGGGGCCGTCGGCACGGGTCTTGCGGGACGCTCCCCGGCGAAGTTTTCATCGGCGGCGCATTATCGCGACGGAAGAGTGGCTTAGCGCATGAGTCCGCGCATGGTCAGCCATGCTTATGCACCACTACTGTGCGCCGCAACATAAGCGTATGTTGTGTTCAATAAAAACAAGAAGAGTTCGGAAACGCCTTTGGAATTGTCGGGCCCGCAAATGGGAGATGATGTCCATGGCTTTTGCTTCCGCCGCGCCGCGCACGTTTGCGTTCACCGCTTTTCCCAGATTCAGCGCCAAATTCAGCCTATGGCGGATGCTGCGCGATGCCCTGTCGCAGGCGCACCAGGTACAAGCCGATCGCGACATCGAGCATTATCTCGAGAGCACGGGCGGCAAGCTTACCGACGAGGGCGAGCGCGAGATCATGCGCCGTCTGTTCAACAACAGTTCGTCGCGCTGGTAAGACGCGCGCCCGTCTGCCGGCGGCGCGAAGCGTTGGCGGCTATTTCCCGGAGTCCGGCGTGTCGAAATAAGTTGCGCCGGGGGTGCGGACATTGCGCGTGTAATATGCCGCCCAGCCCAGCGCGACGGGGAAGGTAGCGAACACCAATACGATGACGGTAATAATGATGGCGGTTTCTGTCGGCATGGCTCCCCCTTATTCCAAATGCCATGAAGGTTAGGGCCGCCGCCGCGGCAGGCCTTGACTTGCATCAAGACGTTTTGCGCAAAATTTTTGTACGCGGAGGCGCTCTTTGGCGGTTTGCGTAACAGCGTGAATCAATTCGTGATGGAACGAGGCGTAGTGACGAATGTTGCGTCACAAACTCGCCGGAGTTCCCTGTGACAAGCTGCATATCCCGAAAAACCCGGAGCTGACATGATTCGCAAACTTTGCCTTGCCTCGATTTTGGCCGCGCTTGTGTCCACGCCAATCGCTTTCGCGCAAGATCAGCGCGTGGCCCGCCTGGACGCCAACGGTAATCTCGGCGCCTTGATCGCGCGCCATGCCGCCGCCAACAACGTGCCGGAGGAACTGGTCCGCCGCGTCATCAAGCGCGAGAGCGGCGGCAATGTGCGCGCCGTCAGCAAGGGCAATTACGGCGTGATGCAAATCAGGCTCGGCACCGCCCGCGCCCTGGGTTATCGCGGCAGCGCCGCCGGCCTGCTCGATCCCGACACCAACATGACCTATGCGGTGAAATATCTCGCCGGTGCCTATCATGCCGCCGACGGCAATGCCAACCGCGCGGTACATTATTATGCCGCCGGGTATTATTACGCCGCC
>JACQDO010000245.1 GCA_016201085.1 Hyphomicrobiales bacterium
CTCGCGCTTTCTTTCGTCAGTGGAAAATTTCCGCAACGGTGGATGGGTTGGGCCGGCGCGATCGCTTCCCTCGTCATCTGCGCCTACATCGCCGCGCGCTACGAGACGCTGACCACCGAAATTGCCAAACTCCCCGCCGAGGGCATCGTCGGTAGCGCAATTCTCGTGGTGCTGGTGCTGGAAGCGACGCGGCGCACCGCCGGCGGGGTGCTGGTCGCCATCATTCTGGCGATATCGGCCTATGTCTTCATCGGGCCGCATATGCCCGGCGATTTCGCAACCCGCGCGGTGTTGCCGGAGCGGCTGCTGGTCTATCTCGGCCTCGACGTCAACGGCATGATCGGAGCGATCCTCTCTGTCGCGGTATTGATCGTCGTTCCGTTCACGCTCATGGGCCAGGTGCTCGGGCGCACCGGCGGGGCGGCCTATTTCGCCGATCTTGCCATGTCGGCGATGGGAAATTTCCGCGGCGGCGCCGCCAAGATCGCGGTGGTGGGCTCGGCCCTGTTCGGCATGATCTCGGGCGCCGCCGTGAGCAACGTGATGGCGGTCGGCATCGTCACCATTCCGTTGATGTCGCGCTCGGGATTTAGCCCCACCCGCGCGGCGGCGATCGAATCGGTCGGTTCCACCGGCGGCCAGTTGATGCCGCCGGTGATGGGGGCTGCCGCCTTCATCATGGCCGAATTCCTGCAAGTCTCCTACGGCACCGTGGTTATCGCCGCCGTCATCCCGGCCGTTCTCTATTATGCCGCACTGTTCATCCACGTCGATCTGGAAGCGGCCAAGCACAAGATCGGCGCCGTCAAAATCGACAATATTCCGCCCTTCCTCGAGGTGCTGAAGTCCGGCTGGCACTTCCCGATCCCAATCGCCTTCCTGATCGCGACTTTGATCTGGCCTGAGTACTTCCAGATTCCGATCGAACGGGCGGCGATCTATTCCACCGCTATGCTGGTGGTGCTCTGCCTGACCTTCGGCTACCGCGGCACCCGGGTAACGCCGAAGCAGATGCTGCGCGCCATTCTCGATACCGGAGGGGCGGCCCTCGACATTGTGCTGATCGGCGCCGCCGCCGGCATGGTGGTCGGCGCGCTGAGCATTTCCGGTATTTCGTTCGGTCTCACGCTGCAACTGATCGCGCTCAGCGGGCAGAACCTGTTCGTGCTGCTGCTGCTCACCGCGCTGATCAGCATCATTCTCGGCATGGGCATGCCAACGGTGAGCGTCTATGTGCTCACCGCCTCGCTGCTGGCGCCATCTATAATCAAGCTCGGCGTTTCGCCGATGGCCGCGCATATGTACGTCATGTATTTCGGCATGCTGTCGATGATCACGCCGCCGGTGGCGATAGCCGCCTACGCCGCCGCCAATATCGCGCGCGTGCCGGGCTGGAACGCCGGCTGGAGCGCGGTGGTAGTGGGCTGGAGCACTTTCTTCATTCCATTCCTCTTCGTCACCGAGCCGAGCATGCTGATGAACGACACCTGGTTGTCGATCGTGTGGAATTTCTCGCGCAACATCCTCGGCATATTCGTCGGCACCGCCGGCATTGTCGGCTTTGCCTTCGGCCCGCTCGCCTGGCCAATGCGGGTTGCCTTCGGCGCAGCGGGGATGGCAATCCTGATCCCGCCGCATGTCTTTGCCGGCGCCGACATGCTCGACTGGATCGGACTCGGCGGCGCCGTCGTGGTGCTGGCGATCAACTACATCCAGGCGCGCGCCGGGCGGCGCGCAGCCGCCCTAGCCGCCACGACCCCGTCATAGAGCGGCGCTCAGGCGCCTTCGCGCCACAGCCCGAGCGCTTCCTGCGCCGGCCGGTCGGAGATCGAGAACAGCACCGCCTCTTCCGCCGCCTTGTGCTGGTAGCGCTGCCATGGCGGCACCACGAACACGTCGTTGACGCTCCATTCGATCGGCTTGCCGTCGATGACGGTGGTGCCGCTGCCCTCGGCGCAGGCGAAGATGGTGCCGTCGGTCGAACGGTAGGGCGCGCCGGCAAAGCCCTTCGGCAGCAGCGAAAGATAGGCGCCCATGGTGGGCAGCACCGGTCCGCCATTGATCGGGTTGGCATAGCGCACGCGCGCGCCGTGGCGCTTGTCGATGTCGCCGGTGGTCTTCAGCCGCTCCAGGATCGGCCGCATCTTGGCGTAGGGATAGTTGATCACCGGCGAGCGGTTGAGAGTGGCCGGCGCGCCGTCCGGCAAGACGCCGGAGGCGTAGCGTTCGAACGAGTCGCCGTCGGCGTGGTTGGTCTTCTGCATCTTCTCGTCGAAATGCTCGGCGAACGATGCCTCGAAATGGATGATGGTCGGCAGATCGAGCACGTCGAGCCACATCACCGGCTGCTTGCCGGGATTGCCGTGGTCGTGTGGCGCCCAGTTGGCGGTGATGATGAAGTCGCCGTGCTTCATCATGGTCTTCTCGCCCTCGACCGCGGTATAGGCGCCCTCGCCTTCCAGCACGAAACGGATGGCGGAAGCGGAATGGCGGTGCACGTCGGCGATCTCGCCCGGCAGGATCAACTGGATGCCGGCGAACAGCGAATTGGTGACGCGCGACTTGCCCGGCATGCCGGGATTTTCCAGCACCAGCACGCGGCGCTCGGCCTCCTCGGTGCCGATCACGTCGCCGGCTTCCAGCATCAGCTTCTTGACGTCGGAAAACTTCCAGGCCGCCGGCTGGATTTGCGTCTTCGGCTCCGGCGTCACCAGGTCCTTGAGCACCTCCCAGAGCGGTGCCATGTGGAACTTGGAAATCTTGTCGTAATAGGCCTGCCGCGCCGCCTGCACATTGTGCTTGGCGCCGGGGTTAGCCTGTTCGCTCGCGGTTACGACCGCCATATCGATGCTCCCTGAAGACCGATTGTTTTAATTGTAACTACTATACCGCAGATCGGCGCCAACCGGAATAGCCCGGGAAATGCCCGTCGTGCATGGCTGTTAGCCAGCCGGCAGGCTGCCGGCGCATTAACGGCGATGAATTTTCCGACCTCTTTACGTATCGGCCGGATCGATCGCTACCGGTTCGGCGTCAAATCCTCGCTGGCCCTGCCGTTCGCCCACTTGCCGCGCAGCGTGCCGTCCTCGTCGACATGGTAGATGACGGGATATTTCTGTCCCCAGTCGACCGAGAGTATGCGGCCGCGCAGCCGACCCTTGCCGCGGAAAGTGTCGCCGTTGGAAATCCGCCAGCGAAAATTATAGACGCCGCCATCTTCCGAGATGGTCACCTCGCCGCGATAGGTACTGCCGTTGGGGTTGACGCCCGCGACCGAGTATTGGCCCGGCAAATCATCGAGGCCCGATGATTGGCTTGGATTGATCGCCGCGCTCGATGAGCCGGATTTTTCCGAAGCGGACGGCGCGGCGGGGGCGGAGCCAGACAACGCAGCCGTGACGCGGTCGCGAATGGCGTTCATGTAACGCGACGCGGCATCGCCCTTGGGGCCGGCGATGACGAAATAAGCCATGTTCATCTCCGCGGCACATCGCACCAAGGCGGTGTAGTCGCCGCGCTCGCCGTAAATCGACGAGTTCCCCAACACCTCGAACCGGGTGTTGAAGCTGTTCTCCTGAACGGCCTCTTTGCCGTGTTTTATGCATTCGTCCTGTTCGACCGTGATCTTCAGCCAGGCCGAACTCATGCTCGGCCCGGCGGCGGCGGTGAGCAGCATGGCGAGATAAAGCGGCAGCGCCAGTAAAAATCGACCCATGGTCCCCCCATCATGGTGATTTAGTGTCGCCAAGCTTAGGTAAGCGCCGCGACGGCTTCAAGCGGCTGTCGGGCAGCTTTTCGGTTTATCCGGCCGCGCCGCTAATTATTGACCGCGCCGCCGTCCACCACCAGCGACTGACCGGTGACGAAATCGCTGTCGCTACTGGCCAGGAACACCAGCGCGCCGAGCAGGTCTTCCGGATAGGCGTCGCGCTTGAAGGCGCGCGCATTGCGCACCGGGATGCGTTCATCCTCGACATGCTGCGTGTTGGCGAGCCCGGTGTCGCTCAGGATATAGCCGGGCGACAGCGAATTGACCGCGATGCCGTATTGCCCCAGCTCGCGCGACAGCGCGCGCGTGAAGGCGAGGATCGCGCCCTTGGAGGTGACGTAAGGCAGCATGCGCGGCACGCCCTTGTAGGGCGCGCCCGAGGCGATGTTGATGATCTTGCCGCTGCGCCGCTCCATCATGTGCGGCGCCACATGGCGCACCATCAGATACGAGCCGCGCACGTTGACCGCCATGACGCGGTCCCACAGGTCGGGCTCCCATTCGGTGAAGCTGCGCGGCGCGAGCGTGGAATAGACCGCCGCGTTGTTGACCAGCACGTCGATCTGCCCGAAGCGCTCGACCGTCTGCGCCACCAGGCTCTTCACCGCCTTCTCGTCGCTGACGTCGAACTTCACGCTTGCCACACTGTCGCCGCCGTGGCGGCCGGCGATCTCGGCGGCCAGCTCCTTGCCGTCGGCGATGTCGGCGATCATCACGCGCGCGCCTTCGGCGGCCAGCGCCTGCGAATAATGCCGGCCGATGCCCTTGGCGCCGCCGGTGACGATCGCAACCTTGCCCGCAAGCCTTGCCATGCGTTTCTCCGTGCGTGACGTTCAAATTCTTATCAGCTATGAAGCACAAAACCGAGGGGGGCGTTCCATGCCGCGTGATACCGCCGACCGCCTGGAGATCCGGGCCTTGATCGAGAACTGGGTGCTGTGGCGCGACGCCCGCCTGTGGGACCGCTTCCGCACCGTCTGGCATCGTGACGGCCAGATGTGGGCGACCTGGTTCCAGGGCTCCTACGAGGAGTTCATCAAGGTCAGCCAGGAGGGCTACGACAAGGGCGTGCGCATCATGCACATGCTCGGCGGCATGAGCTTCGACATCAAGGGCAAGCGCGCCATCGCCCAGACCAAGATGACCATCTCGCAGCGCGCCAAGGTCGAGGGTGTGTTGTGCGACGTGGTGTGCAGCGGCCGTTTCTACGATTTCCTGGAGAAGCGCAAGGGCAAATGGGGCCTGGTGCTACGGCGCCTCGCCTACGAGAAGGACCGCATCGACCCGGTCGACCCGGCGGCCAAGCTCAAGCTCGACCGGAAACATCTGGCGAAATTCCCCGAAGGCTACCGCCACCTCGCCTATCTGCAGAGCAAGATCGGCTACCCCATCAAAATGAACCTGCCCGGCCTCGACGGGCCGGACCTCGACGCGCTCTATGCCAAGGGCGCGGCCTGGCTGAAGGGAAAGAAGCTGTAACCGGCCGTGCGGCGGCGTGTCGCGCGTCCGGGAATGACAAAAATCAAACGCCCCGGCGAGGGGTTGGCGTACACGCGCAGAAGTGCGACTTTGACCGATAAAGTCGGGGATCAAACTATTCGGGGGGCTGCCCATGTCGTATTTAGCCGCGAATTTCAACCTGTTCGACGAATACACCATTCTCCGACTGATCTGCGGGCTGTTCATGATTCCGCATATTTACGGCAAGTTTTACGTGCCGGCCGCGCTTGGCTTCTTCGTCGCCGCCGGCTTCAAGCCACCCAAGTTCTGGATGTATCTGGCCGGCGCCATCGAGGTCGTGCTGGCTATCGGCCTGATCTTCAACATCTACGTCACCATCTGTGCCGCGATCATGACTTTCCATCTTCTGATCGCCACGGTCGGCGTCTATAAGGTCACCGGCAAATGGCTATGGAATATCGGCGGCTCCGAATTCTGCCTGTTCTGGGCGATCTGCTGCTGGGTGGTGGCGATGCACTCCTATCATGCCGGCGGCATCTGGAATTGAGATAACCAGCGTTAAGTGAATTCACCTCGAAAGGAAGTCCGACCAATGGCTAGCGTCCTGTTTTCTCCGATCACCCTGCGCGGTCTCACGCTGCCGAACCGCGTCGTGGTGTCGCCGATGTGCCAGTACAATTCAAACAACGGCTCGGCCAACGATTGGCATCTCATGCATCTCGGCAACATGTCGCTCGGCGCCGCCGGGCTGGTGATGACCGAGATGACCGACGTCAATCCGCAAGGCCGCATCTCGCCGAAATGCGCCGGCATGTGGTCGGACGAGAACGAGGCGGCGCTCAAGCGCGTGCACGACTTCTGCCGGCAGTACGGCGTCGCCAAGCTCGGCGTGCAGCTCGCGCATGCCGGC
>JACQDO010000246.1 GCA_016201085.1 Hyphomicrobiales bacterium
GTCTGGAACAGGACGAGCTTCACGATTTTCTCCATGTGCGGCGATACGTATCAATAGCAAATCTGTAGGGAAGTTCGATATGGTTGCCAGTGCCAACAAACTCGCGTTACTAGGTTTTGCCTTCGCCGGTTAAGTCCAATAACTAAGGTTCAAGTAGCATGAGCACAGCGTTACCCCCATCCGTGGATGTCGTCGTCGTCGGCGCCGGCAATGCCGCGTTTTGTGCCGCGCTGGCGGCGGCCGAGCAGGGCGTCTCGGTGCTCATGCTGGAGCGCTCGCCGGAAGAGGAAGCCGGCGGCAACAGCCGCTTTACCGCCGGCGCGTTCCGCTGTGTCTATGATGGCGTCGAGGATCTGCGCAAACTGATGCCGGACCTGACCGACGCCGAAGTCGCCAAGTCCGACTTCGGCACCTACACCGAAGAAAAATTCTTCGACGACATGGGCCGCGTCACCGAATACCGCACCGACCCCGATCTGTGCGAAATCCTGGTCAAGCGCAGCAAAGCCACCATGCTGTGGATGCGCGACAAGGGCGTGCGTTTCATGCCGATCTGGGGCCGGCAAGCCTACAAGATCGACGGCAGGTTCGTGTTCTGGGGCGGGCTGACGGTGGAAGCCTGGGGTGGCGGGCCGGGGCTGGTCGATGCGTTCACCAAGATCGCGCGCAAGAACAATGTCGCCATCGCGTACGGCGCGCGCGCGCTGTCGCTGCTCGCCGACGACGACGGCGTCAAGGGTGTGCGCGTCAAGCATGACGGCAAGACCAAAGAGGTGAAAGCGAAATGCGTGGTGCTGGCGGCCGGCGGCTTCCAGGCTAATGCCGAGATGCGCACGCGCTATCTCGGCCCGCTGTGGGAGCTCGCCAAGATCCGCGGCACCCGCTTCAACACCGGCGACGGCATCAAGATGGCGCTCGACATAGGCGCCATGCCGACCGGCAACTGGTCGGGCGGTCACGCCGTCGGCTGGGATCGCAACGCGCCGGAATTCGGCGACCTGACGGTGGGCGATAATTTCCAGAAGCATTCCTATCCGTGGGGCATCATGATCAATGCCAACGGCGAGCGCTTCGTCGACGAGGGCGCCGATTTCCGCAACTACACTTACGCGAAATATGGCCGCGTCATCCTGATGCAGCCTGGCCAGTTCGCCTGGCAGGTGTTCGACAACAAGATCATTCCGATGTTGCGCGATGAATACCGCATCAAGCGCGTCACCAAGGTGCGCGCCGACACGCTGGAGGAGCTGTGCAACAAGCTGGAGGACGTCAACGCCGCCAAAGCGCTGGAGACCATCAAAGCCTACAACAAGGCGGTGATGACCGATGTGAAGTTCGATCCCAACGTCAAGGACGGCCGCGGCACGCGCGGCCTCGCAGTGCCGAAGTCGAACTGGGCCAACACCGTCGATCAGCCGCCGTTCGAGGCCTATGCGGTGACCTGCGGGCTCACCTTCACCTTCGGCGGGCTCAAGATCGACACAAGCGCGCGGGTGATAGACACCGATGGTGCGCCGATCCCCGGCCTGTACGCGGCCGGCGAACTGGTGGGCGGGCTGTTCTACTTCAACTATCCGGGCGGCACCGGCCTGATGAACGGCTCGGTGTTCGGCCGCATCGCCGGCACCACCGCTGGGCAACGGGCGGCGCAATCGCCGTGATGATTGAATGACACCGCTCGATTGAAACGGAGAATGATTTTATGTCGAACAGGCTCAACGGTGCCCAGGTCATCGTCGACTATCTGATCCAGCAGAAGGCGCCTTACGTCTTCGGCCTGTGCGGGCACGGTAATATCCAATTCATCGATGCGCTGTTCGAGCGCAAGAACGACATCAAGACCGTGTCGGTGCATCACGAGAGCGTCGCCGGCTTCATGGCCGACGTTTATTACCGCGTCTCCGGCCAGCCGATCGCCACCTTCACCTCGTGCGGCCCGGGCTCGGCCAATCTGCCGATCTCGCTGACGACGGCCTATCTCGACTCGGTGCACTTTCTGGCGGTGACCGGCAATGTGCCGACCAGCCAGTTCAACCGCGGCGCCTTCCAGGAAATGTATCGCCAGTATCAGGCGGATTTCCCTTCGATGGTGCGGGGGTGCTGCAAGAAGGTCTATCAACCGACGCGCGGCGAACAAGTGCCGCTGATGGTGCGGCAAGCATGGAAGACCATGGTGACCGGACGGCCGGGGCCGGTGGTGCTCGACGTGCCATTCGACGTGTTCATGGAAGCTTCCGCCGAGGAAGCGCCCAATCCGCAGGAATGGAGCGCCAACATTTCGAGCCGCTGCGGCGCCGATCCGGACGGCGTCGTGAAGGCGGTCGACATGCTACTCGCGGCCGAGCGGCCGTGCATCATCGTCGGCCAGGGTGTGCGCTGGGGCGGCGCCTGCGACGACCTGTTGAAGCTCGCCGAGCGGCTGCAGATTCCGGTGGCCGCCTCGATGAGCGGGCTCGGCGCCATCGACACCAAGCATCCGCTTGCGCTCGGCCTGGTCGCGCGTGGCGGCCATTATCAGGCCAACCACGCCACCCGCCAGGCCGACGTGCTGCTGGCGCTCGGCGTGCGCTTCGACGACCGCACCTCGAGCTCTTGGATTCCCGGTTATTCGTTCACCATCCCGCCGACCAAGCTGATTCATGTCGACATCGATCCGGAGGAGATCGGCCGCAACTATCCGGTGGCGCTCGGACTGATGGCCGATGTGCGCACCTTCATGCGCCAGCTGTTGGCCGAGCTCGATAGCCGCAAGAACCTCGGGGCCAAGGCGGATGCGCGCAAGAACTGGCTAGCGGCGATCGACGGCTATCGCAAGGAATGGGACAGACTGGTCGCGCCCGGCTTCACCGACGACAGCCAGCCGATCAATCCGCAGCGCGCCGCCTTCGAGATCGACCGCGGCCTGCCGGACGATGCCATCCTGGTCAGCGATATCGGCGTGCATCACAACTGGCTGCTCGGCTATTGCAAGCCGCGGCGTCCCGACTCGCTGATCGGCTGCATGGGGTTCGGCGCCATGGGCCACGGCGTCGCCGGCGTGCTGGGCGCGAAATTCGCCGCGCCCGACCGCCCGTGCGTGTCGGTGTGCGGCGATGGCGCCTTCTTCATGCATGCCAACGTGCTCGGCACCGCCGTCGAATACAATCTGCCAGTGGTCTGGGTGGTGTGGAATAACTACGCCTACGCCTCGATCCGCGGATTGCAGCGCGGTTATTTGAAAGGCCACGAGCTGGCGACCGACTTCCATAATCCGTTGACCGGCGAGCGTTACAATCCCGACTTCGCGGCGATGGCGCGTTCGGCCGGCGTCGAGGGCGTGCGCATCGACCGCGCCGCCGATCTGGCGGAAGCGGTGCGCAAGGGCGTCGCCGCCAACCGGCCCTATCTGATCGACGTCGATATCGCGGCCGATATCAATCCGGCCGGCGCCGGCGTGTGGGAACTGCCCGGCCTCGGGCAGAGCAAGCCGTCGATCGGCACACCCGAGGTGATCGTCGCCTCGCGCAGCGCCGACAAGTTGAACGCGGCGGCGGGCAGGCTCGGCGTCAAGGCGATCCAGGCCGACGTCAGCAGCGACGATAGCGTCGCCGCTCTGTTCCGCCAATGCGGCACGGTCGATCATGTGGTGGTCACCGCCGCGCAATTGCGCACCGGTCCGTTCAAGACCGTATCGATGGACGACGTACGCTCGACCATGGACGGCAAATTCTGGGGCGCCTGGCGCTGCGCGCGCGCGGCCGAGATTCGCACCGGCGGCTCGCTCACTTTGGTCTCCGGCTTCCTGAGTGTGCGGCCACGCCCCAACTCGGCCATCGTCGGCGCCGCCAACGGCGCGCTCGAGTCGCTGACGCGTGCGCTTGCGCTCGAGTTAGCGCCGGTACGCGTGAACTGTGTCTCGC
>JACQDO010000247.1 GCA_016201085.1 Hyphomicrobiales bacterium
CCCTGCTTGGCGAGCGCGACCATCAGCGCGTTGATGTCGTCCTGTTTGCACGACGGCCCGAAGCCGGTCTTTCCCACCAGCAGCTTGCGCGCCTCGCGGCGGGCGAAGTCGAGCACCTCGCGCGACACCAGATCGTCGAACAGGATCACATCGGCCGATTGCAACGCCCGCACCGCGCGCAGCGTCAGCAATTCGGCATCGCCCGGTCCGGCGCCGACCAGCGTGACCGAACCGTTTTCCGTCGCAGTGCCTAAGCCCTGCACCTCGGCGACGAAGCGCTCGAAGTCGCCCTGCGTCGGATCGCTGTCGGGGTTGGCCACCGCATGTGCGGTGAACAGCTGCCAGAACTTGCGCCGGCCGGCAAACGACAGGCCGGAGGCCTTCACTGCGCTACGCCAGCGCGCCGCGGCGGCCGCCCAATCGGCAAAGCCTTTCGGTAGTAGCGCTTCCAGCTTGGCCCTGATCGCCTGCGCGAACACCGGGGCGGCACCGTCGGTGGAAATGCCGATGACCAGCGGCGAACGGTTGACGATGGCGCCGAAGGAAAAGTCGCAGAACGCCGGCTTGTCGATGACATTGACCGGCACGCCGGCGGCACGCGCGGCGCTGGCGAACGCAGCGGCACCATTATCGTCGTCGAAGGCGCCGACGGCCATCGCGGCACCGCGCAGATCGTCCGCCGTCCACGCGTCCACGGCATAGACTTCGACGCGTGCGCCCGCCGCCTCCAGCTGTTCCCGCTTCCACTCGGCCGCCTGGCCGTCGCCGACCAGCACGACGCGCTTGCCCTGCAACGCCAGGAACACCGGCAGCCGCGCCAGCGGTGACATTCGTTCCGGCTTCGCCTCAAGCGGTTTGCGCAATTCGTCCATGACTGACGATCCTTTTGAGTTCCGGCAAGCACGAGCCGCAATTGGTTCCGGCGCGCAGCGCCGCGCCGATCTCGTCCACCGCAGCGCCGCGCCGATCTCGTCCACGTTCGCCGCCCGGCCGCTGGCGATGGTGGTGCGGATGACGTTCAAGCCGACGCCGAAGCAGGCGCACACCAGCGGGCCGGGATTGGCGAGGCCGTCGGTCGATTTGCCCGACAGCACCGCGCGCCGTTGCATTTCGCCGAGCGTTTCCGCCTCGAACAGCGCCTTCACCGTGTCCCATTGCGGCACCGCGTCGGCCGGGCCGATGAACAGGCAGCCGTTGAGCCGGCCCTCGACGAAGGCCGCCACGCGGCAGATGCCGCGCGGCTCGTCCATGTAGTCGGCGATCTCCGCCGCACCGAACAAAGAATGCCCGACCTCGCGCCAGACGGCGGGCGGCGCGTCGCTCGCCAGCAGCAGGCCGCTGCCGCTTGCGAGCTTCGCACGCGACCACCAGGTTTCCGCCGGCAGATCGATTTGCGCGCGCGCCAGCAGGAAGCCGCGATAGCGATAGGCCACCGGCTCGACCGCGGCCGGCGTCGCCTTCGCCTCCGGCTGGCCGGAGAACGGGTCGCAGACCGGCGCCACCAGCTCGCCGACGCGGGCGGCGGCGGCGGTTTCCTCGCTCCAATGGATCGGCACGAACAGCGACCCGCGCCGCTGGCCCTCGCTGAGCACGACCTTGAGCACGCAGGCGCCGTCAGGCGTGCGCACGCGCGCCAAGCCGCCATCGGCGAGCCCTGCCGCCGCCGCATCCAGCGGATGCACTTCCACGAACGGCTCCGGCATGTGGTTGGCGAGGCGCGGGCTGAGCCCCGAGCGCGTCATGCTGTGCCACTGGTCGCGCACGCGGCCGCTGTTGAGGCGAAACGGGAATGGCGCGCTGAGCGCCGCCCGCGGCGCCGGCGACTCGGGCGCGATCAGCCGCGCCTTGCGGTCGGCCGTGAAGAAACCGCCTTGCGCGAAGAAGCGCGTGTCGCCGCGCGCGGCGCCGGCGCGCGCCGGCCATTGCACCGGCGCGAGCGCGTTGAATTCCGCCTCGGTGAGTTGCGCCAGCGCACCGATATCGAAATCGCGCGTGCCGTTATTCTCGAACGCCGACAGCGCCGCGTGTTCGCGGAAAATATCGGCCGCCGATACGTAGCCGAATTGCTCGCCGAAGCCCAAGCGGTGCGCCACCTGCGCGACGATCCACCAGTCCGGCCGCGCCTCGCCCGGCAGCGTCAGGAACGGCCGCTGGCGCGAGATGCGCCGCTCGGAATTGGTGACGGTGCCGTCCTTCTCGCCCCAGGCAGCGGCCGGCAGCAAAATTTGCGCACCGGCATTGATGGTGTCGTTGGACAGCACGTTGTCGGACACCACGAACAGCTCGAGTTGGCCGAGCGCTTCGCGCACCGCGCGCGCGCGCGGCAGCGACACCGCCGGATTGGTCGCCATCACCCACAGCGCCTTGATCTCGCCGCGCTCGATGGCTTCGAACATCTGCACCGCCTTGAGACCCTCGCGCCGCGCCATGTTGGAGGCGCGCCAGAAGCGGCCGACGCGGTCGATTTCCTCCGGCGAAAAATTCATGTGCGCCGCAAGTTGATTGGCGAGGCCGCCGACTTCGCGGCCGCCCATCGCGTTGGGCTGGCCGGTGAGCGAGAACGGCCCCATACCCGGCCGGCCGATGCGGCCGGTAACGAGATGGCAGTTGATGATGGCCGAGACCTTGTCGGTGCCCTGCGCCGACTGGTTCACGCCCTGCGAATAACCGGTGACCGTGTTCGGCGTGGCGCGGAACAGCTCGAAGAAATGGGCGACGTCGGATTCGGCCAGACCGCAGGCGGCCGCGGTCGCCGCCACGCTCGGCGCGATTTCGCGCGCGCGGGCGAGCGCTTCGGCAAAGCCCGAGGTGTGGGCTGCGATATAGGTACGGTCGAGCGCGTCGCGTTCGGTGAGATGCACCAGCAGGCCGCAGAACAGTGCGGTGTCCATGCCCGGCGCCACGCTCAGGAACAAATCGGCGTCTTCCGCGCTGGCCGTGCGGCGCGGGTCGATCACGACCAGTCTGGCGCCGCGCGCGCGCTTGTTGGCGACCATGCGCTGATAGAGCACGGGATGGCACCAGGCCGCGTTGGAGCCGACCAGAACGATCAGATCGGCGCGGTCGAGATCGGCATAGACGCCGGGCACCGTATCGGCTCCGAAGGCGCGCCGGTGGCCGGCGACCGACGAGGCCATGCACAGCCGCGAATTGGTGTCGACATTGGCCGAGCCGAGGAAGCCCTTCATCAGCTTGTTGGCAACGTAGTAATCCTCGGTGAGCAATTGCCCGGACAGATAGAACGCCACCGCGTCGGGGCCGTGTTCGCGAATGGTGCGGGCAAAGCCGTCGGCGACCAGGCCGAGCGCGCGCTCCCACGAGGCGCGCGCCAGCCGGCCGTCGGCCTGCCGCAGCATCGGATGCAGCAGCCGGCTGTCGAGGCCGAGTGTCTCGCCCAGCGCGGAGCCTTTCGAGCAGAGTCGCCCGAAATTGGCCGGATGCTCGGGATCGCCGGCGATCACCGCGCCGCCGCGCCCATCCGGCTTGGCCAGCACGCCACAGCCGACCCCGCAATAGGGGCAGGCAGTGCGCACGGCCGGCGGATGATGCGCGGGCGCGTTCATCAATAGACGTCCTGCTGATAACGCCCGACCTTCTTCAGATTGGCGACGAAGGCCGTCGCCTCGTCCGCGCTGCGTGCGCCGTGCTGGGCCACGATATCGACCAGCGCGATTTCCACGTCCTTGGCCATGCGCTTGGCGTCGCCGCAGACATAGATATGCGCGCCCTCGGCGAGCCAGGCCCACAGATCGCGGCCAACCTCGCGTATGCGGTCCTGCACGTAAATCTTCTTTTCGCTGTCGCGCGACCAGGCGAGGGTGAGCCGCGTCAGCACGCCGGACGATTTCATGGTCTTGAAGTCGTCCTCGTAGAAGAAATCGAAATTGGACCGTTGATGGCCAAAGAACAGCCAGTTGCGGCCGGACGCCTGGGTCGCCCAGCGCTCCTGCAGGAAGGCGCGGAACGGCGCGACGCCGGTGCCCGGCCCGATCATGACGATCGGCACCGCCGGATCGGCCGGCAGCGCGAAGGCGGGCGCCTTCTGCACGTAGATCCGGACGATGGCGCCTGGCTTGACGCGTTCGGCCAGATAGGTGGAGGCCACGCCGAGCCGGCGGCGGCCGCCGATCTCGTAGCGCACCGCATCGACGGTGAGCGCGACCCGGCGCGGATCGAGCTTGGGCGACGACGAGATCGAATAAAGCCGCGGTTGCAGTTGATCGAGCGCCTCGATGAAGGCTTCCGGATCGGGCCGGATGCCGGGAAATTTCTCGATCGCCGCCAGCACGTCGAGCGTCTCCGCATCGCCGTCCGGATCGTCGCCATTGGCCAGCGCGCGCGCCTTGATGCGGCGTTCGCCGCCGGTGATGTAGGAGAACAGCTGGAACAGCATGTCGGGCGCCGGCGACAGCGACACGCTGTCGAACAGTACCTCGCGCAAGGTGCGTCCGCCGATGGGGAAATCCGCCGGCGCGCCGAGCGCCTTGATCACCGCGTCGACCAGCGCCGGGTCGTTGGTGGGAAACAGGCCGAAGGAATCGCCAACCGCATAATCGAGGCCGCGCGTCGAGACGTTCAATTCGACGTGCCAGGTTTCCTTTTCCGAGCCGGGCTTGTTGAGCCTTTTGCACGACAGCACGGTCGCCATTGCCGGGTTGTCGCGCGAATAGCGCGGCACAACTTCCGCTACCGGCGCCGATTCTTCCGCTACCGAAGCTGCTTCGGCGGCAGCGGGCGAAGCCGCGGCCGGCGCCGGTGGCGCGCTCTTGAGCTCTTCATGCAATTTCTTCAGCATGCGGGCGGTTTCCTTGCCGCCCGGCACGCACAGGTTCAGCCGTTCTTCCTTGCCGCTGAAAATGGCGCCCGAATAATTCCGGCAGTCGTAGCCGCACTGGCCGCAATCCTGCTGCGCCATCGCCGCCATCAGGCGCCAGCGCATCGGCTTGCCGTCGGCCAGCTTCATGCGGTCGGCGAGCGCTATGGTCTGATCGTGCCAGGGCGCGCCACCGTCGTCATCATCGGCAGCCTTGGCACTGGTGCCGCCGGCCAACAGCGCCGCCGCCTGCTCGCCGGAGAGCGGCGTGACGCCATAGCCGTCGAGCGAAATCAGCCCGGCGAAGAAGCCATTGAGCCAGACGCGCTGCTCCGCGGAGAATGGCGCGGTTTCCGGAATAAACGATGGGATCGGCGGCGGTATGTTTTGCGTCATTCGGCAGCTTCCGCAGCGAACATGGTCTTCAGCGCGGCGACCTCATGCCGGCGCGAGAAGGCAAGGAAGCTCTCCTCGCGCGCGGTGCGATGCGCGAGATAACCCTTGAGCATGCGCTCGACGGTGCGCGGCGCATCCTCCGCCTTGACGTCGCGATAGAGCTCGCGGCCGAGCGCGGCGTCGGGACCGAAGCCGCCGCCGACATAGATGTGATAGCCCTCGATCTGGTCGCCCTCCTCCGACACCTGGATCTTGCAGGCGAGCAGGCCGATTTCGCTGATGTAATGCTGCGCGCAGGAATGATGGCAGCCGGTGAGATGGATATTGACCGGGCCGTCGAGATTGACGCGCGCCTCGCACCATTGCGCGATCTCCTCGGCGTGGCGCTTGGTGTCGGAGGCGGCGAACTTGCAGCCGACATTGCCGGTGCAGGCGACCAGCCCGGCGCGGATCGAGGTCGCCTCGGTCGATAGGCCGAGCGCCGCGATGGCGGCGCAGGCGGCGGCGACTTTGCCGTCGGCGACGCCGGAAATCAGCGAATTCTGCCAGACCGTCAGGCGGATATCGCCGTCGCCGAATTCCTGCGCGATCTTGCCGAGGCCGTTCATCTGTTCGGCGCTCAGCTTTGCCACCGGCAGCACGACGCCGATCCAGTTGAGCCCCTCCTGCTTCTGTCGGTGCACGCCGACATGGGCGGAGCGGTCGTGCGGCGGGCGCGGTGCGATCGCCTCGGCCGGCACTGTGATGAGCTTGCGGCCGAGCTTTTCCTCGACCAGCACGAGGAATTTCTCCAGGCCCATCGAGTCCAGCACATATTTCAGCCGCGCCTTGGTGCGGTCGGTGCGGTTGCCATGGTCGATATAGACGCGCACCACGGCGTCTGCGACCGGCGTCGCTTCCTCCGGCTTGACGATCACGCCGGTGTCACGGGCGAAGTCCTTGTGCCCAGTGATGCCGCCGAGCGCGAGCTTGAACCACACGCCGGCCTCGGGTCCGAAGCCCTCCTTCACCTCCACCGCCGCAAAGCCGATGTCGTTGGTGTCCTCCAGCACCGGAATACAGCCGCCGCCGTCGAAGCCGACATTGAACTTGCGTGGCAGGCCGTAGAGTGCACGCTCGTTGAGAATGTGGAAGTGCCATTCGCGCGCATAAGGCCGCGTGTCGATCAGCTCCTGGCGATCGATCCCGGCGGTAGGCGTGCCGGTGACATTGCGGATATTGTCTGCGCCCGAGCCGCGCGAACACAGACCGAGGTCCTGGATCGCCTCCACCATGGCGACCGCGTTCTTCGGCTCGATCTCGCGCATTTGCAGGTTGGCGCGGGTGGTGACGTGGCTGTAGCCACCGGCATAGCGCTCGGCCAGATCGGCGAGGCCCGTCATCTGCCAATGCTTAAGGATGCCGTTCGGGATGCGCAGCCGGCACATGTAGGAATTCTGCGCCGGCGCCACGTAGAACAGCCCGTAGAAGCGCCAGCGGAAATTGTCCGGCGGCTTGGGCGCTTCGTTGTTGTGCGCCTGTTGCTTCAGCCGCTCGTAGCCGTCGAACGGATGCAGCTCGCGCTTGAACTTCTCCTGATCGGCGAGCTTGCCGCCCGCCGCCAGCACGCGATCCTGCGCCTTGAGGTGGATGGCGTCGGGACCGCTCGGCTCGCCGCCCGCGGCTGCGCCCGCGGGCAGCTGGCCGCGCGCGGCGCGCGCCGCCGTGAGGCCTGACGCGAAACCCTCGAGATAACGTTTCTGGTCGGGGGTGAAGTCGCTCGACATTGTCGCCCTCACGCCACCAGTTCGCGCATCGCTTCGATCGACGTTCGCGCAAGCAAGGAAGCGAGCAAGCGTCCCGGCGCCATGCCGCTGACAATCGAAACCAGATTCCGGCTCATCCGTTTTGCAGCGGGGGCTGCCCTTTCTACGTACAGACGACGGCTGCACGCGAATTGGTGCAGAGCGCATAACGGATGTTTGCAAAACCTGTACCATGTACAGGAGGACGGCCGGCGGTTCGCTATCTAATTGATATTGCTATATAATCATCAATATTTTACCGCGCGGTGCTGAAATTAACGCTTCCGCTGCAGTGCACATAAAATAGCTTCGGCGGCGGCGCTTTTGATCGCAAATTGAGCAGCTGAAATTTTGCGCAACCGGCGCCTGCGCAAGCAAATCTCCATAAAAAACAAAGCGCAGCGCGCGGTCGTCACGGCCGCGGCATTTGGCACGACACTTGCGGATGGCTTCGTCGTGAGCACCACGACGAAAGCCTGTGCATGACACGACCGACGAACGGAAATCTCCGGCTCACTCAATGCCCGCCCAAGAGCAGACTGCCGCATTTTTAATTTCGCAATCAGGGGAACTGAAATGTCCTATCTCGTACCTTCGGAATTCGTCACCAAGATGGTCGACGCCGGCGAATCCAAGATCTTCATGTCGACCCGCGACACAGTCGTGCGTGCTTACATGGCCGGCGCCATTTTGGCCTTGGCCGCCTGGATGGCAATCACGATCACCGTGAACACCGGGCAGCCGCTCGTTGGAGCGCTGCTGTTTCCGGTCGGATTCGTCATGTTGTACCTCCTCGGTTTCGATCTCTTGACCGGCGTGTTCGTCCTCTGCCCGCTGGCCTTGATCGACAAGCGGCCGGGGGTGACGATGGCCGGAGTTTTAAGAAACTGGGGCCTGGTTTTTCTCGGCAACTTTGCCGGCTCTCTCACCACGGCTTTCTTGATGGCCTACGTAACGACGTTCGGCTTCACGCAGCCACCTGACAAAGTCGGCACCGTGATCGGAAACATCGGCGAAGCCCGAACGCTCGGCTACGCCGCCCACGGCGCCGCCGGCATGGCGACGCTGTTTTTCCGCGGCGCGCTGTGCAACTGGATGGTCTCGACCGGAGTCGTCGGCGCCATGATCTCGACATCGGTCCCCGGCAAGGTCATCGCGATGTGGATGCCGATCTTCGTGTTCTTCTACATGGTGTTCGAGCATTCGGTCGTGAACATGTTCCTGTTCCCGGCGGGCTTGATGCTGCATGCCCCGTTCTCGATCCTAGACTATTTCATCTGGAACGAGATTCCGACCGTGCTCGGCAATCTGGTCGGCGGGCTGGCTTTCACCGGCCTCACCCTCTACGCCACCCACGTCCGCACCGCTCCCAAGCGCGCCGCCCTCAAGCGCGTCGCCTGAGGGGATTTGCTAGTGTAGAGCCTCAGCCCCACCGGAGTTGAGGCTCTATTCTTTGGACGGCCGCATGGCACAACTCGCGATATCGCTTGGACAGCACTCCGATAGAGGCCGTAAAGAGTCCAATCAGGATTTTCATGGCGCATTGATTCCGGCCGAACCGCTGTTGAGCCTGAAAGGCATCGCCATCGTGCTGGCGGATGGTATCAGCAGCAGCAATGTCAGCCAGATCGCCAGCGAGTCCGCCGTCAAAAGCTTTTTGATGGATTATTACTGCACTTCGGAATCCTGGTCGGTAAAGACCTCGGCCTACCGCGTATTGGCCGCGACAAACTCCTGGCTGCATGCCGAAACCCGGCGCAGTCAGTACCGTTACGACAAAGACAAAGGCTATGTCTGCACCTTAAGCGCCATGATCATCAAGTCGACGACCGCGCATATATTCCATGTCGGCGATACGCGTATCTACCGTTTGGCCGGCCATTCCCTCGAGCAACTGACCGACGATCATCGGGTTACGTTTTCATCGGAGCAAAACTACCTCAGCCGCGCGCTGGGCATGAACCCGCAAATCGAGATCGACCACCAAACGCTGCAAGTCGGCAAGGGAGATATTTTTCTGCTGGCGACCGACGGCGTTTACGAGCATGTCGAGCCGCGCTTCATCGCCAACGCCATCAAAAACAACGCCAAAGATCTGGACGGCGCGGCCAGGTTTCTGGTCGAGGAAGCCTACAAGAACGGCAGCGCGGACAACCTGACCGTTCAGATCGTGCGCATCGACGAACTGCCGGATAGCGAACCGAGCGACGTTTTCGGACGGGCGAGCGAACTATCGCCGCCGCCGCTGCTGGAAGCGCGCATGGTTTTCGATCAATACCGCATCGTCAGGGAAGTTCACGGCAGCAGCCGCGGTCATATTTATCTGGCCACCGATATCGAAAGCGATCGGCTGGTTACCTTGAAAATTCCGTCGATCGACCTGCGCGACGACCCTGCTTACCTCAAGCGCTTCATGATGGAAGACTGGGTGGCCCGGCGCATCAACAGTCCCTATGTCTTGAAGCCGTGTTTGCAATCCAGGAAGCGGAACTACCTTTATGTCGTCATGGAATTTGTCGACGGGCAAACTCTGACGCAATGGATGATCGACAATCCGAAACCCAACCTTGAGCTTGTCAGAGGGATCGTCGAGCAGATCGCCAAAGGGCTACAAGCCTTCCACCGAATTGAAATGCTGCATCAGGATCTGCGGCCCGAGAACATCATGATCGACCGAACCGGAACGGTGAAGATCATCGATTTCGGCTCCACCAATGTCGCCGGCGTCATGGAAGCCACGCCATCGTTGGATGCCAGCCAGATTCTGGGCACGGCGCAATACACCGCGCCGGAATATTTCCTGGGCGAGAGCGGCTCGACGCGCTCCGATATATTCTCGCTCGGGGTGATTACTTACCAGATGCTGACAGGAAAGCTGCCTTATGGCGCGCATATGGCGCGAGCGCGCAGCAAGTCCCAGCAACGAAAATTAAATTACAACTCCGTGCTCGACAACAATCGCGAGATCCCCGCCTGGATCGATAGCGCACTCAAGAAGGCGGTGCAGCCCGACCCCTACAAACGCTATGAGGAACTGTCGGAATTCATGTTCGATCTGCGTCATCCCAATGTGGAGTTTCTCAAGTCGACGCCCGCGCCGCTGCTGGAGCGCAATCCGCTGTTATTTTGGAAATGTCTTTCGCTGATTCTGGTCTGCGCGTGCTTGGTGCTGCTCGTTCTGCTGCGGCGATAAATTGGCGTCTTACGCCGCCGCGCTGACGAAGGCTCGGCCGAATACCAGGTCCTGACGAAACGCCTCGATCGAGACGCCCGAGCGGATCAGATCGAGATACCACAGCCCGTCCGCGCTATCGCCGAACAGCACCGCACCGACCAGGCGGCCGCCCTTGATCACCAACTTCTTGTAAGTGCCGAGGCCGGGATCAGAGAGGACGAGTTGTTCGGTGTCCGCTGCGCCCAGGAAATCGCCGGCGGAGAACACGTTGACGCCGGTGACCTTCAGATTGGTCGCGAACTGGGCCGGACGGAAGGCGGCCTTATCGCCAGCCAGCGTCCGCGCCACGACCGCCGCCATGTCGTAGATCGGCTCAACCAGCCCGTAGCAGATGCCCGCGTGTTCGACGCACTCGCCGACCGCATAGATATTGGGATCGGACGTCCGCATCCGATCGTCAACGACGATGCCGCGCTCGACATCGAGGCCGGCATCCGTGGCAATGCGCGTTTCGGGCCTGATCCCCGTGGCCATGACCACGAGATCCGCCGGGTATATCGTGCCGTCGTCGAGCAGCACGGCCTCCGCGCGCTTGTGGCCGAGAATAGCCGTCGTCTGCGCGTTGCAATGGACGTCGATGCCGCGCGCTTCCAGCGCCCGCTGCAACAGACGGCCCGCTGCCGGATCGAGCTGACGCTCCATCAGGTGGCCCATCAGATGCAGCACGGCCACACTCATGCCACGCGCTTGCAATCCGGCCGCGGCCTCAAGCCCGAGCAGACCGCCGCCAAGCACCACGACCTTCATGCCAGGCCTTGCGGCGACCGCCAGCATGGCGTTGACGTCGTCGAAATCGCGGAAGGACAGCACGCCCTGCAATTCCTTGCCGGCCACCGGAATGACGAAGGGCGCCGAGCCGGTGGCGATCACCAGTCTGTCATAAGGGGTCTTGCCGTTGCGCGAATGCACCGTCTTGGCCGTGCGATCGATTTTGGTGATCGTCTCGCCGAACCGGCAGACAACGCCGTGCGCCGCATACCAGGGGGCATCGTGGATGACGGTCTCGTCGAAGGTCGCCTCTCCGGCCAGCACCGGAGAGAGCATGATGCGGTTGTAGTTGCCACGCGGCTCCGCGCCGAACAATGTGACATCGTAGGCGTCCGGCTGCACCTTGAACAAACGTTCGAGCATGCGGCCCGAGGCCATTCCGGCACCGACGATAACGAGCTTGCGCCTCATATTTGCCGCTCTCACACGCGCGCTTCGGCAAGGCTGGTGGCGCCCGCGGTATAGCTCTTGCGCAGGTAGTACCACCACGTGAGCGCGAGGCAGGTGGCGTAGAACGCCAGGTAGATTCCCAGCGCCAATTGCGGGCCGCCGGTCATGGCGATCGAAGCGCCGAAACCGCGCGGGATCAGGTAGCCGCCGCAGGCGCCGATGGCCCCGATAAATCCAAGCGCGGCGCCGCTTTCGATTCTGGCGGCATTCACGGCAAAGGCGCGGGCCACCTCGCCGGAGCCTTTTGTCTCGCGCAGTTTCTGCTCGCGGAAGATCGACGGGATCATCCGGTAGGTCGAGCCGTTGCCGATGCCGGTCGTGACGAAAAGGATGAGGAACATGGCCAGGAAGCCGGCAAAGTTCTTCGCCTCCACGAAGTGCATGACGCCGACGGTGGCGGCGCCCATGACGATGAAATTCCAGAACGTCACGATGGCGCCGCCGACTTTATCGGCCAGCAGGCCGCCGAGTGGGCGCGACAGCGACCCCACCAGCGGTCCGAGGAACGCAATGGCGATCGTGACCGTCGGGAACTGGGTCTTGATCAGCAGCGGGAACGCGGCCGAGTAGCCGATGAAGGAGCCGAAGGTCCCGATGTAGATGTAGGACATGATCCAGGTGTGCTTGCGCCCGACGATGGCGACCGCTTCCTTGAAGCTGGAGCGCGCCGAAGTGAGGTTGTTCATAAAGAAAAACGCGCCGATGACCGCGATGGCGAGCGGCACGATCCATATCAGCCCGGCATTTTGCAGATAGAGGCCGGCCGAAGTCGGCGTTGCCTGATAGAGGCTGAACAGACCGACGCCCATCAGGATCGGCGTCAACAACTGCACGCTGCTAACGCCGATATTGCCGCCGGCCGCGTTCAGGCCGAGTGCCCAGCCTTTCATACGGTCCGGGTAGAAGAACGAAATATTGGTCATGCTGGAGGCGAAGTTGCCGCCGCCGAGACCGGCCGTCGCCGCCACACACAGCATCAGCCAGAACGGCGTATCGGGCTGCGTCACGAAATAGGCGAGCGCGGTGGTCGGAATGAACAGCACTGCCGCGCTGAAGATCGTCCAGTTGCGGCCGCCGAACATCGTGACCGCGAAGGTGTAGGGAAACCGCATGAGCGAACCGATCAGTCCGGGCAGCGCCACCAGCTGAAACAGCTGGTCGGTGGTGTAGTGGAAGCCGGCCTGCGGCAATTTGGTGGCGACGATGCTCCAGATCAGCCAGACCGAGAAACCGATGTGCTCGGCGACGATCGACCAGATGAGATTGCGCCGGGCAATGAACTTGCCCTTGCTGTCCCAGAACTTCACATCCTCCGGGTTCCAATCCGAAATCCAACTCTTGCCCCGCGTGCTCATGAGATTTCCTTTCCGATCGTCCTTGCTCTGGTTTGATCCCGGTCGCTGCCTGTCGTGTTCGTCGCTGGTCTCGATCCGCCTTTCCGCCCACAAAAAGCCGCAGCCCACGCTCGCGCGCGCGGTGCGAAGCCCGGGACAGCGGCGTTGCTTGTTGGCCCGTCGTTGGACTGCGGACGCCGAACGCCTAGCGTCCAGGGCGATAGCTATTTCAAGGATCGTGCCAAGACAGAAAACACTGTGAAATCAGGTGTTTGTATAAAATTTGGGCAGTATTGTTGATATGATTTGCTGCCTAATTCCGGGCAAGCTGCGGTTATCTTGTGCAATGCACAAATTTAGCGCACGACCGGCAGGAGCAACCCGTATGCACCGGCTGACAACCAAGGATTACGCAATTGCGCGATTTTCCGCCGGCGTCGCGCCCAGCTCGCGCATGGCGCGCCCCAGCATCACCAGCACCGGACCCGGCAACGCGGCCTGCGCCAGGCGGGCGGGCAGTTCGCCAATGGGCGCCGCCACCGTCGCCTGATCGGGCTGCGTGGCGCGCGCGATGGCGATGGCCGGCGTTGTCGGGTCGAGGCCCGCGGCGATGGCGCGCGTGACCAAAGCCTCCAGCGTTTTGGTTGGCATGTAGATCGCCGTGGTGGTCGCCGGATCGGCGAGGCTCTGCCAGTCGAGATCGGCGGGCAACTGGCCGTCCTTGGCGTGGCCGGTGACATATTGCAGCCGGCGCGCATGTTGGCGGTCGGTCAGTGGCAGCGCCAGCCTGGCGGCGGCGCCTTGCGCTGCCGTGATGCCGGGCACGATCTCAACGGAAATATTCGCCGCGCGGCAGGCATCCAGTTCCTCGCCGGCGCGACCGAAGATCAGTGGGTCGCCACCTTTGAGGCGCACCACGCGCTTGCCCTGCTCGGCGAGCGCGACCATCAGCGCGTTGATGTCGTCCTGCTTGCAGGACGGCCCGAAGCCGGTCTTGCCGACCAGCATCTTGCGCGCCTCGCGCCGGGCAAAATCCAGCACCTCGCGCGACACCAGATCGTCGAACAGGATGACGTCGGCCGCTTGCAGCGCCCGCACCGCGCGCAGCGTCAGCAATTCGGCATCGCCCGGTCCGGCGCCGACCAAAGTGACCGAGCCGTTCTCGACCGCTGTCCCTAAGCCCTGCACCTCGGCCACGAAGCGCTCGAAGTCGCTTTCCGTCGGCTCGCTCGCCGGGTTGGCAACAGCATGCGCGGTGAACAGCTGCCAGAACTTGCGGCGCCCAGCAAATGACAGACCTGAGGCTTTCACCGCATTGCGCCAGCGTCCTGCTGCCGCAGCCCACTCGGCAAAACCCTTGGGCAGCAGCGCTTCCAGCTTGGCGCGGATCGCCTGCGCGAACACCGGGGCGGCGCCGTCGGTGGAGATGCCGATCACCAGCGGCGAACGGTTGACGATGGCGCCGAAGGAGAAGTCGCAGAACGCCGGATTGTCGATGACATTGACCGGCACGCCTACGGCGCGCGCGGCCTTGGCGAAGGCCGCAGCCCGCTCGTCATCCTCGAAGGCGCCAACGGCGATGGCCGCGCCGCGCAGATCGTCCGCCGTCCACGCGTCCACGGCATAGACTTCGACGCGTGCGCCTGCCGCCTCCAGCAGCTCGCGCTTCCACTCGGCCGCCTGACCGCCACCCACCAGCACGACGCGTTTGCCTTGCAGCGCCAGGAATACCGGCAATCGCGCCAGCGGTCCCATGCGCGCCGGCTGCGTCTCAAGCGGTTTGCGTTCGGATTTTTCGGTCATGCCGCGGCGCCGGGTTTCTTGAGATTGACGTTGGCGTGGAAATCGCGACCATTGCCGGTGGCCGCGACGAAGCCGGCGCGGATGGTGAAATCGCCGAAGCGTTCGCCCTTCTGCCGCGAGGCCGCATAGGCGGCAAAGATCGGATCGAGCGCGGCAATAATCGCGTCGTGCTCGAGGTCCTCGGCATAGAGCTTGGATAGCCGCGAGCCGTCGAAGGCGGCGCCGAGATAAAGATTGTAGCGGCCCGGCCCTTTGCCGACCAAGCCGATCTCGGCGAGATAAGGCCGCGCGCAGCCGTTCGGGCAGCCGGTCATGCGGATGACGATGTCGTCTTGCGACAGGCCGTGCGCCGCCAGTTTCTCGTCCAGCGCGGTGATCAGGTCCGGCAGGTAGCGCTCGCTTTCGGCCAGCGCCAGGCCGCAGGTCGGCAGCGCGACGCAGGCCATCGAATTGCGCCGCAGGCCCGACCACGGCGCCAGCAGGCCGGTCCCCACCATCGCCCAGTGAATCTTCTTTTGCTTCTCGACCGGGATATTGGCAACGATCAAATGCTGATTGGGTGTGATGCGGAAATCGCCGTCATGATTTTGCGCGATTTTGCGCAGTGCCGCCATCTGCTTCTCGAACAGCCGCCCGTTCGGCACGAACAGCGTGAGGTGGCTGCGGCCGTTGTCACCCGCGCTCCAGCCGTAGCTGTCGCCCTGCGAAGTAAACTTGAACGGCTTGGCCGCTGCGAGCGTGACGCCGGCGCGCTTTTCCACCTCGGCGCGGAAGGCCTCCAGCCCGCGATCTTCGATGGTGTATTTCAGCCGCGCGTGCTTGCGGTTTAAGCGGTCGCCCCAGTCGCGCTGCACGGTGACGACGGCCTCGGCAATCGCCACCGCATCGCGCGTCTCGCAATAGCCCAATACGTCGGCGGTGCGCGGGTAAGTATCGGGCTCGCCGTGCGTCATGCCCATGCCGCCGCCGACAGTGACGTTATAGCCGGTCGCCGCGCCCTTCTCGTCGAGGATGGCGATGTAGCCAAGATCGTGCGCGAAGATGTCGACGTCGTTCGACGGCGGCACCGCCAGCACGATCTTGAATTTGCGCGGCAGATAGGTCTTGCCGTAGATCGGCTCCACCGCCTCGTCCTCGCCGCCGGCGATTTTCTCGCCGTCGAGCCAGATCTCGCGGTAAGCCGGCGTGCGCGGCAGCAGATGGTCGGACAGTTTGCGCGCCAGCTCCAGCGTTTCGGCATGGGCGCGCGACTGGTGCGGATTGGGATTGCACATCACATTGCGATTGACGTCGCCGCAAGCGGCGATCGAATTGAGCAGCACCGCGTCGATGCGCTGCATGGTCGCCTTCAGGTTCGACTTGATGACGCCGTGCAGCTGCACCGTCTGCCGGGTGGTCAGCTTCATGGTGCCGTTGCCGTAGTCGCGCGCGATCGCATCGAGCGCCAGCCACTGCGCCGGCGTCAGCACGCCGCCGGACACGCGCACGCGGATCATGAAGGCGAAGGCCTTCTCCATCTTCTTGCGCGTGCGTTCCGGCCGCAGGTCGCGGTCGTCCTGCAGATACAGGCCGTGGAATTTCACCAGCTGCTGATCGTCCTCGACGATGGCGCCGGTGACTTCCTCAGATAAGCCTTCCGCGAGCGTGCCACGCAGATAGTTGCTGGCTTCCTTGATGCGCTCGTTGCGCGAGACGTCGTCGGTCATGGAACTCTC
>JACQDO010000215.1 GCA_016201085.1 Hyphomicrobiales bacterium
CCCTTACTTCTTCACCAATGCCGAAAAGATGCGCGTGGAGATGGATGATCCCTACATCCTGATCTACGAGAAGAAGCTTTCCGGCCTGCAAGAGCTGTTGCCGCTGCTGGAAGCCGTGGTGCAGACCGGCAAGCCGCTGCTGATCCTCTCCGAAGACGTCGAAGGCGAGGCGATCGCCACGCTCGTCGTCAACAAGCTGCGCGGCGGCCTCAAGGTTGCGGCCGTCAAGGCGCCGGGCTTCGGCGATCGCCGCAAGGCCATGCTGGAGGACATCGCGATCCTCACCGGCGGTCAGCTGATCTCGGAAGACCTCGGCATCAAGCTCGAGAACGTGACCACGGCCATGCTCGGCCGCGCCAAGAAGGTGGTGATCGAGAAGGAAAAGACCACCATCGTGTCCGGCGCCGGCAAGAAGCCCGATATCGAGGCGCGCGTTCAGCAGATCAAGGCGCAGATCGAGGAGACCACCTCGGACTACGACAAGGAGAAGCTGCAGGAGCGGCTGGCCAAGCTCGCCGGCGGCGTCGCGGTGATCAAGGTCGGCGGCGCCACCGAGGTCGAGGTGAAGGAAAAGAAGGACCGCGTCGAGGATGCGCTCAACGCCACCCGCGCCGCAGTCGAGGAAGGCATCGTGCCGGGCGGCGGCGTGGCGTTGCTGCGCGCCAAGAAGGCGGTCGGCCGCATCACCAACGAGAACTCCGATGTGCAGGCCGGCATCAACATCGTGCTCAAGGCGCTGGAAGCTCCTATTCGCCAGATCGCCGAGAATGCCGGCGTGGAAGGCTCGATCGTGGTCGGCAAGATCCTCGACGAGAATTCGGAGACCTACGGCTTCGACGCGCAGAACGAGACCTATGTCGACATGGTCGCCAAGGGCATCATCGATCCGGTCAAGGTGGTGCGCACCGCGCTACAGGACGCCGGCTCCGTGGCCGGCCTGCTGGTGACCACCGAAGCGATGGTGGCCGAGCTGCCGAAAGAGCCGGCTCCCCCGATGCCGGGCGGCGGCGGCATGGGCGGCATGGGCGGCATGATGTAAGGCTGCCGCCAAAATATACGAAGGGCCCGGCATAAAGCCGGGCCCTTTTTTTATTAAGCGACGACGCGACGCGGCCGAGAAACTCCGTCAACGATTTTGATTTTGCGCGGTCGGGCCGTTGAGCAGCGGCGTGATCCGGCGGATGGTGACGCGGCGGTTGCGCCGTTCCGCTTCCTGGGTCGGAATCTTGAGATATTGCTCACCGTAGCCCTGCGTCGTGAGATTTTCCGGCGGAATGCTGAACTGCACGGTCAAGACCTGCGCGACCGCTTCCGCCCGGCGATCGGATAACGAAAGATTATCCTCATCCTTGCCGACGGCATCGGTGTGGCCCTCGATCAGGAAGACCTCGTCCGGATTTTGCTGGATTGCCTGCTGGATGCCGTCCGCGATGACCTGCAAGCGCTGCGCCTGATCGGGGGTCACCTCCCACGAGCCGAAGTCGAAGGTGATCGTGTCGATGTCGATGCGCGGCATCCGGTCACGCAATTCGACGTTGGAGCGGATCTCGTCGAGTGAATAGTCGCGCTCGATATCCTCGACCGGCGGCGCCATCAGCGTTTCGTAAACCAACTCACGGTCGGCCCTCTCGTAATCGACGATGTAGCGCTCGCGCGGCATGTGAACGACCGGCGGCCGCATGTTGAGGATGACGAGTCCGGCGACGGCGGCCGCCCCGACCGCGACCGCGCCGATGGCCAATCCGCGATGGCGCGTGTTGTCGATCAGTATGACCTCGCGCCCACGCGCGTCGCGCCGGCTCCGCTTCAGCAGCCGGCCGTTGCTGTCGGTCAGATTGATAATGCGCGTGCCGTTCGGCCGATCGATGATGGTCGCGACATTGCTGCCTTGACGCTGGGTCTGCACGTTACGCGCATTTAATCCGAACCGGCCGGACGATTCGTTGCGCTGGATCACGAGCCGGCCGCCATCGCGGATGATGGTCCGTCCGGGCTCCTGGATGATGACGGCGTTGCCCTGCCTGGTTTCGCGCCGCTGACCGCGGAAGTCGTCGAGCTTGCGCACATTGGCCGGTGTCGCGGCGGGAGCCGGTATAATTTGCGGGGTCACCTGCTGGACCGGTGGCTGGTTCTGCGGACGGATGACCGGTTGCGTCTGCACCGGCCGTACCGGCACATTCTGCTGCGACCCCTGTGGGATCGGCGGCTGGTTCTGTGGGCGGATGACCGGCTGCGTCTGCGCCGGCCGCACCGGCACATTCTGCTGCGTCCCCTGCGGGATCGGCGGCTGGTTCTGCGGGCGGATTACTGGCTGCGTCTGCACCGGCCGCACCGGCACATTCTGCTGAGTCCCCCGCGGGATCGGCGGCTGGTTCTGTGGGCGGATGACAGGCTGCGTCTGCGCCGGCCGTACCGGCTGCTGCTGCGCCGGGGGCAATTGCCGGACCGCCGGTTGCTGTGGCGCCGGTCGCACCACGGCCGGAGGTGTTGGGCTGGCCGGTTTGACGACGGCGGGAGGCGCCGGCCTGACCACCGCGGGCGGCGGCGGCGGCGGCGTGCAACGGCCGTTGATCATTCTATTCGGCGCCGGACAATTCTGCGCCACGATCATCGCCTTTTCAGGGGCTGCAAAGGTCGAGTCTGCCAGAAGCAGCAGACCGGGCAATACGGTTCCGGCCAGCAACAAATGTTTATATTTCATCGTGAGATTCCTTATCCGGCGGGACATGGCCGCCTGGTCCCCTGCCCGCCTCCGCCGCGACAGTGCAGCCTCAGCGTGTCGGCGGAATGGCAAACCGATGGCACTGCCAAGTGGTTCCATTAAAATGGAATTCTGCAGCAACAACAAGGCAGCCCAAGGGGCTTTGCCTTAATTCGTCGCCGCCCGGAATTTGAGCGTTTTCGGCCCGACCAGCACCAGCGCGCCGCCTTGCCGGCGCCACTCCGTCATCTGCGCCAGCACGGCTAGCATGTCCTCGTCGGCCCGCATGCGCTGCGGCGTGCATTGACCGGCGCCCATCATCGCCGGCAAGGCTTCCGGCAACGGGCCCGGCTCGATCTTGATGGCGGCGTCCGAGACGTCCACGCGCGCGCTCACGCTCTTGCACCACAGGTCGAAGATGGCATCGCCGTTCGCCGTCACGGTTAGGCTTGGCATGCGCTTGGCCGGCCGCATCGGCGCGGCGTCAAGCAGCAACTCCCGATCAAACGGGAACGGATCGGCGGACCACACGAGCCCGCAGGCGAGCAGCAGGCCGGCGGCAAGCGCGGCGCAGGCAATGAGATGCCGCCCTGCGATCAGGTGAATGACGCCCATCATGTCCTCCGGTTCGGCGGCCGCGGCCGCGGCGCCGTCGAGGCCTCTGAAATGCAGGCTGGCCGCGGCGGCGTCAAGCCGGCGCGGCAAATCTCCGCGCACGCGCCGATCGGGGAAATTTATTCGGCCAATGCCGCGATGCTGGGGGCGGGCAGCAGGTGGGCGATCGAATTCGCGTAGTAGCGCAGCAACGGCGCCTCCTCCGGTTCGACTCCGTAGAGGCCGTCTTGTTCCGTGACCAGATGGCGCATGCGCAACATGCGCAGGCCCACCTCGATGGCATAGTCCTGATCGCCGCGCGGCACATGGACATGCGCGGCCGCGGCAGCGAGCAACTGGAGGAGCGCGAGCACGCGCGCCTTGAGTTCCAGCATCGAGAGCGGTGCGCCGGCATCGAGCAGCGCGGTCGCCACCAGCGCCACCGGCAGCACCGGCACCACGCTGCCCACTTTCTCCATCAGCACCTGGGCGAGACGCTCGACCTCGGCGAAGCGCGCGGCCTGGTCGAGCACGCGGAAGTCGATGCCGCGCTGCTTGACGTATTGCCGCAGCGACAGCGGCGGGCCGAAGCTAACACAGGCATAGCCGAAGCGATGCCAGCGGCCGCGCAGCCGCAACGCTACATGGCTGAATCCGGTGTTGAGGAAGACGCCAAGATTGAAGCGGTGGCGAGCGCGGCCGCCTTCTTTGGCCGCCAACGAGCCGAGCTGCAGGCGGTCTTCCAGCACGCGGTCGTAGTTGATGCCGACCGGCACGAACACCGCGTCGCGCGGTCCATTGGCATCGAAGCCCGATACCATGTAGCCGATCAGCCCGAGTTTGGCCGGCTGCAGGCGCCCGTCGCGGGTGAGCCCGCCCTCCGGGAACACCGCTTGCGCCAATCCGCCCGACACCGCCATGTGCACATAGCGCGCCAACACTTTGCGATAGAGCGGATCGCGCGAGTCGCGGCGCACGAAATAGGCGCCCATCGAGCGGATCAGGCTTTGCAGTAGCCACACCCGCGCCCATTCGCCGACCGCGTAGCTCAGCGCCGAGCTGCTCGACGCCATGTAGGTAACCAGCACATAGTCCATGTTGGAGCGGTGATTGATGACGAAGATGACGGCGCTGTCGGGATCGACGGTCTTGAGCGCGTCCTCGTCCATGTAGCCGAGCCGGACCCGGTAAAACACCGTCGAGACCCAGCGCGCCAGCCGCGCGCCCACGCCGAAATAGGCATAGGCCGAAAACGACGGCACGATCTCGCGCGCGTAGCGGCGCGCCAGCGCCTGCGCGACCTCGCGCGGCACGCCGTTGGCCTTGGCGTATTGCTCGATTTCGCCGAGCACCTCCGGATCGAACACCAGCTGATCGATCAGCGATTGCCGTTTGGCCAACTTGAACGGCTGGATGCGTAATTTAAGCCGGGTATTGAGTTCGTCGATCGCCCGGTTGAGGCGCCGCCGCATGACCCAGCGCGCGCTCGGCAGCAACAGGTGATCGAGCGCGGCCATGATCGAGAGCACGCCGATCAGCACGACCAGCCAGAGCGGCAACGTGACCGTGGACGACACCTCAAGCCCCCCGACGAAAATTTGTTGAAGGGTAGCAAGCGGCCGCCGGAATGTCGCCGGAATCCGCCCCGATGCTGCACTGCAAGCGCGGGAATAGCGGCGCGGGCAACGTGTTATCATGACACAGCATTCATGCGCACCGGAGGCAGTCCATGGATCAGAAGATCATCGATCTCTATGACCGTTTCACACACGGCGGCATGAACCGCCGTACCTTTCTCGACCGGCTGGCGGAAATCGCCGGCTCCAGCGCCGCCGCCATGGCACTGCTGCCGCTGCTGCAAAACGATTATGCGCGCGCCGCCATGGTGGCGCCCGACGATGCGCGGCTGGCGAGCGAGCGCGTCGCCTACGATTCGCCCAAGGGCAAGATCGACGGCTATCTGGTGCGGCCCAAGGCCAAGGGCAAACGCCCGGTCGTGCTGGTCATCCATGAGAACCGCGGGCTCAATCCGCATCTCGAAGACGTGGCGCGCCGGCTGGCGAGCGAAGGCTTTCTCGCCTACGCCGTCGATCTGCTCTCATTGGTCGGCGGAACGCCGGCGAGCGAGGACGCGGCGCGCGACCTGCACCCAAAAATGAATCAAGACGACGCCGTGGCCGCGCTGGTGGCCGGCGTTTCGTTCCTCAAGAAGCATGCGGAATCGACCGGCAAGGTCGGCGCGGTCGGCTTCTGTTTCGGCGGGCTGATGATCAACCGCCTGGCGGTTGCCAGCCCCGAGCTCGACGCCGGCGTCGCCTATTACGGCCGCCAGGTGCCGGCCGCGCTTGTTCCCAACATCAAGGCCGCGCTGTTGCTGCACTACGCCGAACACGACGACGGCGTAAACGCGGGCATTCCCGCCTATGAGGCGGCGCTGAAAGCCAACAACAAGAAATTCACTATGCACAGCTATCCCGGCACGCAGCACGCCTTCAACAACGATACCGGGGCAGCGCGTTACAACGAGGCCGCGGCCAGGCTGGCCTGGAGCCGCACCATCGCGTTTTTCAGGGAAACCCTCGGCACGCCGGAAAAAGCCTAGCGGTCGGGCGCCCGTATCAAGCCTTGGCGCGGCGGCGCGAAGCCTTCCCGCCCGCCGTGTTCACCAGCCAATTGGCCGTGCGCAGCAGCCGGGCGTCGTCGCCGGCCGGACCGACCAGTTGCACGCCGAGCGGCATGTCGTCGTCGCCGCTCAGCAGCGGCAGGGTCAGTGCCGGCAGCCCGGTCAGCGACCACAAGCTGCAAAAGGCCGGATCGCCGGTGCTGTCCAAGCCCTTGGGCGCCACGCCGCGGCTCGCCGGCGTGACGATGGCGTTGCATTCCTCGAACACCTCGTCCAACGCGGCCCGCAAGGCGCGCCCCTGTTCGAGCGCGCGCAGATATTGCGCCGCGCTCACCTTGCGGCCTTCCTCGACCAGATCGCGCATCCGCTTGCTCACCGCGTCGCCGCCTTTATCGACTACGGCGCCCAGATTATGCGCCATGTCGGCGGCCATGATCGTCCGTATCGCCTCCCAGGTGACGGCAAAGCGGTCGGGCAGATCGACCGCGATGCACGCCGCGCCGAGTTGCTCGGCAATACTTTCGAAAGCCGCGCGCGTCGTGGCGTCGGCCTTATCCCACATCGGCGTGCGCACGAAAGCCAGGCGCGGCGTTAGCGGCCATTTTTCGGACGCCGTTTTCGGAAAGTCGGCGGTGGCAACCGGGCGCGTGTCGGGATCTTGCGGATCGTAACCTGCGATCGCGCTGAGAACGAGCGCGATATCCTCGAGCGAGCGGGCGAACGGGCCGATATGATCGAGCGTGCGCGAGAGCGTCAGCACACCGGCGCGCGACACCAGCCCATGCGTCGGCTTGGCCGCGAACACACCGCAAAACGCGCCCGGGCGGATGATCGAGCCGTTGGTCTGCGAACCGATCGCCAGCGGCACCATGCCGGCCGCGACCGCCGCCGCCGAGCCCGACGAGGAGCCGCCCGGCGTGCGCTCGAGATCGTGCGGATTGCGCGTCGCTCCGGGGTGGAAATAGGCGAACTCGGTGGTCACCGTCTTGCCGATGATCACCGCGCCGGCGGTGCGCAGCCGCGCCACGACGGTGGCGTCCTTGAACGGACGCCGTCCGGAGAGCACGGCCGAGCCGCACTCGGTCGGATAGTCGCTGGTATCGACGATATCCTTGATCGCGACCGGCACACCGTGCAGCGGCCCAAGCGGCCGGCCCGAAGCCCTGCGCTCGTCTAACGCGCGCGCTTGCGCCAGCGCGTGCTCCGGATCGAGATGCGCGAATGCATGGATCTGCTTCTCGACCGCCGCGATCTGGTCGAGACAGATGTGTGTATACTCTTCCGCCGAGAGCGCGCCGCGCGCGATCTCGGTTGCGGCTTTCGTGGCGGTGAGGGTGGCTATATCGAATTTGGCCAAGAGTTATGTCAGTCCAGGGCTAGCCCATCATGTTCAGAATGGAGGACAGCGTCATGGTGAGACCGAGCGCCGTCGCCGAGCAGAACGCGACGCCGACATAGGGCTCCCACTCGGTATCGGCGAAACGATGCAGCTTGCCGCCGCGCGGCAACATGCCGATGAACACCACGACGGTGGCGATCAGCACCACGATCCCGCCCAACAAAAGAAACATGTCATCCTCTCCTTCGCGCCAACGGCCGTCTTACTTGTACACGGTGTTGGGCAGCCATAGCCCGATCTGCGGGAATGTGTAGAGCATGATCATCGAGACGATGACGATGATCATGTAGGGCATGACGCCGCGGAAAATATCGTTGATGTTGACCCAGCTCGGCGCCACGCCCTTGAGATAGAATGGCGCCATGGCCACCGGCGGCGACAGGAACGATGTCTGGATATTGAGCGCCACCAGCAGGCCGAAGAACAGCGGATCGACGTTGAAGGTCTTCAGCAGCGGCAGGAAGATCGGCATGAAGATGACGATGATCTCGGTCCATTCCAGCGGCCAGCCGAGGATGAAGATGATGATCTGCGCCAGGACCATGAATCCGGTGGTGTTGAGATTCATCGCCAGCACGAATTTCTCGACCGGCTCGTGGCCGCCGAGATAGGCGAATACGGCCGAGAAGGTGAACGAGCCGATGAACAGCCAGCACACCATGGCGGTGGTGCGTGTGGTCAGGAACACCGATTCGGTGAGCTGACTGAGCTTGAACTTGGTTCCCGGCAGCAGCGCGATGGCAACTACCACGGTGAGCACGGCTGCGACGGCGAGAACGCGCTTGTCGACGTACACACTGGTGAAGGTGCAGACGAACAGATAGACGATCAGCAGCGTGATCAGGGCGCCATAGACCTGGATCAACCGCAGTCTCCAGGTCGGCGAATAATCCGCGCCATAGCCGATCGCCAGCAGCAGCGCGCCGAGCGAGCCCATGGCGGCGGCTTCCGACGGCGTGGCGAGACCGAATACGATCGAACCCAGCGCCGCGCCGATCAATCCCGCCAGCGGCATGAACGAGGTGACCAGTGCCCAGAAAATCTGAATGTAGGGCACGTTGCGCTCTTTTTCCGGCAGCCGTGGCGCCAGCTTCGGGTTCAGCACCGCCATGATGATGGTGTAGAGCATATAGAGACTGGCCAGCATGATGCCGGGGAAGAAGGCGCCGGCATAAAGCTTGACCACCGACACGCCGGCGGTGGCGCCGTACAGAATGAGCATGACGCTCGGCGGAATCAGGATGCCGAGGCAGCCGCCGGCGCAGACCACGCCGGCCGCGATCTTCACGTCATAGCCGGCGCGCAGCATGGCCGGGAACGCCAGTAGGCCCATCAATGTGACGCAAGCGCCGACGATACCGGTGGCGGTGGCGAAGATCGCGCAGGTCGCCAGCGTGGCGAGCGCCAGCGAGGCTGGGATTGGCCCGGCGGCAAGCTGCAGCGAGCGGAACAGCCGGTCGAGGATGTTGGCGCGCTCGACGATGTACCCCATGAACACGAACAGGGGAATCGAGATCAGCACGTCGTTGGTCATCACCGAGTAGCTGCGCTGGACCAACAGTTGGAAAATCAGATCGCCCATGGCGAAGTAGCCGAAGAACACGCCCAAGGCCATCAGAGTGAACGCGATCGGGAATCCGAACATGATGAAGACGACGAACAGCGCCAGCATCAATACGCCCAGTTCGGGGTTAGCGAGACCGAACATCAGACATCCCCCTTACGCACGCCGAGTTCCTCGAGATCTTTGACCACCTGATATTCGCCGTGCTCAGCCTTGGCCAACATCACTTTTTCCAATTCCTCGACGTCGTGCAGGCGTTGCGGCCATTCGCCTGTCCTCAGTGCCATGACACAGCGGCTCAACTCGACAATGCCTTGCAGCACCATCAGACAACCCACGATCGAGATCAGCCACTTGAATGGCCACACGATCGGCCCGTTGGGGCTGGCCGAGGAATGCTCGTTCATCCGGCGCCCCATTTCGGCAAAGCCGTAGCCGGAATAAATGAAGGCGAGCATGCCGGGGAAGAAGAAGAGGATGTAGAGCAGCAGGTCCATGAACGCCTGCCTGCGTATCGGCCAAGCCCGGTAGAGGAAGTCGCCGCGCACATGCGAATTGCGCGACAGCGCGTAGGCGCCGCCCAGCATGAACAAGGTGCCGTACAGCATATAGCTCGCGTCGAACGCCCAGTCGGTCGGGGCGCCGAACATGTAGCGCGAGAACACCTCGTAGCTGGTGGTGAAGGTGAGGACGAGAATGCACCAGCCATAGGTCTTGCCGAACCCGGTGCTGAGCGAATCGATCAGATAGAGAGTCCGCTCGCCCATGGATGCGTTCGGTGTCCGGCGCACGGCATCCTTGAATTCCGCGGCGAACAGCCAGAGGGCAATAGGAATAGGCAGCAGATAGGCCAAGAGCGGGAGCTGCTTGGGCCCACCGATAAAATCAAACACATCCATTGGCGACTGGGCCCCCCGGCCCGAACGTTTGGCGGGAATGTTATGGCCGCCGCGCCGGTTTACGACGCGGCGGCCGATTTTGACGTTAGCCGAAGAAGTGCTTGTAGGCCTTCTCCAGTTCGGCGCTTGGTGTGTTGTTCGTGTTCAGGTAGGCGCTGGTGCGCTTCACCCACGCCTTCTGCGAGGCGATCACCTTGGCGAAGAACGGTTCCTTGGACTGGTTTTCGATCACCTTGTCCCAGGCCTTGATCTGGTCGTCATAGACTTTCGAGCTGGTCTTGATGATATTGACGCCGCGTTTCTTGATCTCTTCGAAGTCCTTGGTGTAGCGGTCGTACGAATACCAGAGCTGGTCGCTGGAAGCGGCCATCGTGGCATAACGCAGGATCGCCCTGAGTTCGGCCGGCAGCGCGTCGAACTTCTGCTTGTTGAAGATGATCTCGAACGATTCCATCTGCTGATGGTGGCTGCCCATCATGTAGAACTTGGACACATCCGGGAAGCCGAGCAGGATGTCGGACGACGGGTTGTTGAACTCGGCCGCGTCGAGCAGGCCGCGGTCCATGGCCGGCACGATTTCGCCGCCGGCCAGGATGGTGACGGCCGCGCCGAGCTCCTTGAACAGGTCGGCGGATAGACCGACGGTGCGGTACTTCATGCCCTTGAAGTCGTCGCCCGCCTTGATCTCCTTCTTGAACCAGCCGAGCGGCTGGGTGGGCATCGGGAAGTAGAGGAAGCCGACGAGATTGAGCTTGAGGATGTCGTTGACCAGTTCCTTGTATAGCGCTTCGCCGCCGCCGTAATAGAACCAAGCCAGCATGCCGTGCGCGTCCCAGCCGAAGGACGGCGGGGTGCCGAACAGTGAATAGGCTTTGTGTTTGCCGTACCAGTAGGCGCACACGCCGTGGCCGGCTTCGAGAATGCCGGAATTCACCGCGTCGGACATCTGGAAGGCCGGCACCACGGCGCCGGCGGCAAGCACGTCGAGCTTCAGGCGCCCGCCCGACATCTCGTTGACCTTCTTGGCGTAGTCGACCGCGTCATCGTGGAAGATGTCCTTGGTCGGCCAGGTCGACTGGTATTTCCAGGTGACCGTCTGTGCGCGCGAAACCTGCGGCATGGCGATGGTTGCCACGCCGGACACGGCGGCTCCGCCCAGAAACTTACGGCGGGTCGCACGTGTAGACAGTTTATCCTTGGCCATTTTCTTTACCCTCCCTTGGATTAGTTATCCCGTGAACAAATATTACCGGGTTTTATTCCGCGATCCGCAAGCTTAGTCCGGATCCGGCAACCCTTGGATCATAATCGTACGGGGTGCGGCGACCGGACGCAACATTGGGCAGCGTATTGGGACGCCCTTGATACGCCTTTTTTATACGCGAACCCGTGAAAATAGATCGGGATTGGCATGCCTTTAGTCATTAGTAGCGTGTGCAGCGCGCCGCTACCCATACCCCCCTCCTAACAGGAGACCGTCCGTGAGAGGCATTATCGCGACGCTCGCCATCGTCTGGCGGATCGCCAGCCCCTATTTCCGTTCGCAGGATCGCTGGCCGGGCCGATTGCTGTTGGCGGCGGTGATCGGCCTCGAACTGTCGGTGGTCGCGCTGCTGGTGCTGTTCAACAGCTGGAACGCCGTCTTCTATAATGCACTGCAAGATCGTAACTGGGACGCCTTCGTCTACCAGCTCGGTTATTTCTGTGTGCTAGCCAGCGTCTACGTTCTGGTCAACGTCTACCAGCTTTATCTCAATCAATGGCTACAGATTCGCTGGCGGAGCTGGCTGACCAATAGCTATCTCGATCACTGGCTTGAGGGCGCCAATCATTATCGCATGCAATTGCTGGGCGACGCCGCCGACAACCCGGATCAGCGCATAGCCGAGGACATCAGGCAATTCATCGAGCTGACGCTCTTGATCGGACTGAAATTGCTCAATGCCTGCGTCACGCTGGCTTCCTTCATGCTCATCCTGTGGGCGCTGTCGGCGGCGGCACCGCTACAACTGTTCGGCATGAGCGTCAGCATTCCCGGCTATCTGCTATGGGCGGCGCTGATCTACGCCTGTATAGGCACCACGCTGACGCATCTGATCGGACGCGCGCTGATCGCGCTCAATTTCCAGCAGCAGCGTTACGAGGCTGACTTCCGCTTCAACCTGGTGCGTGTGCGCGAGAATTCCGAGCAGATCGCCCTGCTCGACGGCGAGCGGGCCGAACGCGGCCGCCTGCTGATGCGCTTTGGCAACGTGGTCGCCAACTGGCTGGCGATCATGACGCGGCAGAAAAAGCTCACTTTCTTCACGGCCAGCTATAAGCAGGCCGCCGTGGTGTTCCCTTTCATCATGGTCAGCCCGGCCTATTTCGCCAATGCGGTGCAGCTCGGCGGCTTGATGCAGACGGCGAATGCTTTCGGGCAGGTGCAGGACGCGCTCTCGGTGTTTGTCGAGATCTACCGCAATCTGGCGGAGTGGCGCGCGGTGATCGAACGGCTCAACGGTTTCGATCAGTCGGTCATGGCCGCCCGCGCGCTGGCGGTGACACCGCCGGTGATCGCGGTTGAGCCGAGCGCGGGCAAAGCCGTCAACTTCAAGGATCTGGCGGTGCGGCTGCCCAACGGCGTGCCGCTGGTCAATGCCAGCAACATCGCGATCCAAGCGGGCGAGCGCGTGCTGGTGAGCGGCCCGTCCGGCTGCGGCAAGTCCACGCTGTTCCGCGCGCTGGCCGGTGTCTGGCCGTTCGGCGCCGGCACCATCGCGGTGCCGAAGAACGCCAAGATCATGATTCTGCCGCAGCGGCCGTATTTCCCGATCGCGCCGCTCGCTGCCGCCATCGCCTATCCGGCCGAGCCCGGCACATTCGACAGCGCGCAGGTCGCCGAACTGATCGCCGCCGTCGGCTTGCCGGCCTTGGTCTCCCGCATCGAGGAAGAGGCGCACTGGAACCGCATGCTGTCGCTCGGCGAGCAGCAGCGGCTGGGGCTCGCCCGCGCCATTCTGCACGCGCCCGATTATCTGTTCCTCGATGAGGCCACGGCCTCGCTCGACGAGCCGTCGGAGGCTGCGCTTTACCGCCTGCTCGAGCAGCGGCTGGGCAAGGCGACCGTCGTGTCGATCGGCCACCGCTCGACGCTGGCCGCGTTTCACCGCCGCAGGCTCAGCTTCAACCGCGACGGCGACCACTACACCCTGCGCGAGGCCAGCCTGACGCCGGCGGCATAGACCCGCCCGCCGCTCCCCGTATCAGTCGATCATGCCGCAGTGATCAGGCTACCATGTCCAGGCAAGCGACGCGGTGAGTAGATGGACGTTGTAATTCGGGTTATATTGGCTCAAGTATATCACGTTTGGTTGATCGAAATTGCCGAACGGCGCCAACGGGTCCTGCTGCCAATTGCTGACTGAATTGCGCTCCCAGGTGTAGCGCAGCTTGGCTTTGACATTGCCCTTCCAGCCGAGGGAAGCAACTTGGGCTTTGTCGAACGTGTATATTGCTTTCGCGTCCAGCCGCTGGAACCAGGTCGTTATGTCAGGGAATTGACCCTCCACTGGGGCCGCGCCGGCGTTAAGAATATTCTGAGTGAGCACGCCGCGCGACGCGGTGTAGCGCAGCTCGGTGTCGAGTTTGTCTGGAATGGCGGTATATCTGATCAAGCCGGTGAACGTGTCCACGACGGTACGGTCGTTGGTCTGGACAAAATTGTCGCCTCCCGGGGGCATGTCGCTGTCAACAATGTTATACACCAACTGGGTACGGTATTCCCTCAGGTATCCGAACATGACGGATGCGCGGGGATTGATGACATAGGTAACATCGACGCCGCCATTCCATGAGCGGCTGTCCGTCAAGCCGAGCTGGTTTTCCGGGTTCAGGCCGTAATAGTCGTCCTGATATTTGAAGTTCGGCGTGACGGTGAGGCCAGGAGCCACGACTATATCCATCGCGACATTTGCTTTCCAGCGTTCGCGATTGTCGAGAATATATTGCCGGTTAGCCGCCAAGAATTTGGCGGGATCCATAGCCGGACGTGGGTCCGGATTTTGATAATCCGTGGCTTGTTGCAGATCATAATTCACATAGCGTCGGTTCGCATAGGAGCCGCTTGAACGCAGCGCGAACCAACTCGTCGGCTTCCAATCGGCAAACACTTTGCCTGAATGCTCGTTGGTGGCGTCGGCGGCTTGGCGCGTCCAGTCATATCGCTCATAGCCGTAGATAGCGCCAAGCGTCCACGCGCGCGACGGATGCCACACTAACTGCTCGCCAGCGTTTTGCTTGGTGTAGGACATCTGCAAAGCGCGGACCGGAGGTTCGGGATTTGTAGCATTAGTTCGATCTAAGCTGTCCCAGGTCGGAAATAGCAGCTCCGGCGTGCTGTTATCGAAATTGTAGTAGCGGTAGCTCAGTTTCGACGTGAGATCGGGGGTGATCGCCGTGGTCACCACGTTATTGCTCAGCAACGTGTTGATCTTGCCATTGAGGCTCGACGCAGGAAGCGCAAAGCTCGGCTCCTGAAACGACATCGGAATGAACGCATCGTTCTGCCGCATCATGGTGTAGCTGAGCGTGCCGGCATAGCGACTCTTCCACGGCAACTCGGCGCCCATCGTCCCGCTAACGGCATTCATCTGGTTGCTCGGCCACAGCGACATCCGAGCGACTGGAGACAGGCCATCGGCAGTTTGCGTCGCCGCGTCGTAGGGGTTTTGGATCGTAAAAGATGTTAACTTGTCGGTGTATGTCGAGCCGTTATAGGCCAGCTTGATTGTCAACTTTTGGCCCCAAGGCGAAGTGCCGGCATATTCGCCGTTCAAACCGTAGTTTTGAGTCCGGTCATCCACCGGTTTTGGCACTTGCACGGCGCTGCTTTCGTCTTCGTCGACGACGCCGAAGCCGATAAGGCCGCTGACTTGCGTTCCCGTACGAGTGAGATGCGAGTAATCCGCCTGGATGTCCCAGGCGTCGGTCGGCGTCCATCGATAAGCGACCGATCCGGTATCGCGTTTGATGCCAATGTCGGTTCGATACAGAAACGGCGCGATTTCTGCCGGCGCGGTGCCGGGTACAAAAGGTACATTGCCGAAGCCGCCGACGCCCTGGAGACCGGACGGCAGCGTCAACGCGTTAGTTCCGAGCCCCTGATAGAACGTCTGCGCGCTGGTGCTGTAGAGATGGGGCGCCTGATCCCAGATGGCACTGAAATAATGCTGGCCGGCCTTCGACGCATCGAGATAATAGCTCTGATCTCGATAGCCGATGTTCCTGCCGCCGGCGTCGATCTGATAAAGGCCATTGTTGCTTCCGGTGGACAGCCGGACGTTTGCAAACGGCCCGGGCCGCAGGTCACGATATTCGTAAAACTTGGCCAGGCTTTGCTGATTAAGATAGGACGAGC
>JACQDO010000216.1 GCA_016201085.1 Hyphomicrobiales bacterium
CTCGCCCGCGCCGAGGAGAAGTTCGAGGGCGCCAAGCGCCGGCTCACCGACATCGGCCGCGAAATCCACGACATGCTGGAGATCGAGCCGTCCGGCGTGGCCGCCTTGGCCGAGCTCAAGGACGGCGCGCCGCTGCCCGAACTCATCGAGATCGAGGAACGGCTGGAGCGGCTGCGGCGCGAGCGCGAGCGGCTGGGCGCGGTCAATCTGCGCGCCGAAGAGGAGCTGCGCGAGGTCGAGACCCAGCACACCTCACTCACCACCGAACGCGACGACCTGACCGAGGCAATCAAGAAATTGCGGCTGGGCATCCAGAGCCTCAATCGCGAAGCGCGCGAGCGGCTGCTGGCCTCGTTCGAACAGGTCAACAAGCATTTCCAGCAGCTGTTCACCAAGCTGTTCAACGGCGGCACCGCCGAATTGCAGTTGATCGAGAGCGACGACCCGCTGGAAGCCGGCCTGGAAATCCTGGCCAAGCCGCCGGGCAAGAAACCGGCGACGCTGTCGCTGCTCTCAGGCGGCGAACAGGCGTTGACCGCGTTGGCCTTGATTTTCGCCGTGTTCCTGACCAATCCGGCGCCGATCTGCGTGCTGGACGAAGTGGACGCGCCGCTCGACGATCACAACGTCGAGCGCTTCTGCGACATGCTCGACGAGATGACCAAGTCGACCGACACGCGCTTCGTGATCATCACGCACAATCCGATCACCATGGCGCGCATGAGCCGGCTGTACGGCGTCACCATGGCCGAGCGCGGCGTGTCGCAACTGGTCTCGGTCGATCTGGAAGCGGCGGTGCGGTTCCGCGAGGCGTCTTAAGCCGCCGCAGTCTCCGCCAGCCTCGTTTTCACAAGCCGCGGCGCGCCCGCGAGCCAGGCGGAGTTCGTCCACCAGATATGCTCGCGACCGCAGGCCGGGCAGTGCATGCGCGAGGCGATCTTCGGCAACTGGCGGAACACGCTGGGTTCGGTCTCGATCGCGGTCGAGACCGACAGACCGGTATTGGGGCACGTGATCATGACCGTACTCATGACGAGCCTCCCGCTTTGCTTCCCGTACCCACCCCCATGGAACTCTTGGATCGTGACCACCCTGCGACGACCGCATGCCTTTGTGGATAAAGTCTTGGTGATCGCAACCCTGCCCGGAACCAAAGCCCTGGGTCGACGTTAATACCGCGTGACTTTCAGTCGGGCGGCTCCCCCCTTACCCCCCGAATAGCCGTCTGGCGAAGAGGCTCCGGGCCGAGACCCGGAGCCTTTTTTCTATGATGTCAAAGGCTTGGCCGAAGAGTGGCAACCGGCCGCAGTGCCATGCACAGCCTTATCCCGTTGCCGTTGGCTGCAACGTCCCCATCTAGGCTAGGCTTGTTCCGGTCCACCGTTTTTCAGGAGCCATGCCATGTCCACCACCAGCTGGGTCGTTCTCGGCATCGTTGCCGTGATCGTGATCTGGGCAATCAGCGTCTACAACAGCCTTGTCGCCATGCGGCAGCGGACCAACCAGGCCTTCGCCGACATCGACGTCCAGCTCAAGCAGCGCCACGACCTGATCCCCAATCTGGTGGAGACGGTGAAGGGCTATGCCGCGCACGAACGCGGGACTCTGGAGGCGGTGATCCAGGCGCGCAATGCGGCGATGGCGGCGCCCGGGGTCGAGCAGAAGGTGGCGGCGGAGAACATGCTGACCGGCGCGCTGCGCCAGATGTTCGCGCTCGCCGAGTCTTATCCCGACCTGAAAGCCAACCAGAATTTCCAGCAGTTACAGGGCGAGATCTCGGACATCGAGAACAAGCTCGCCGCCTCGCGCCGCTTCTTCAACAGCGCCGTGCAGGAATACAACACCGGCATCCAGCAGTTCCCGGCCGCGCTGTTCGCCGGCATCTTCGGCTTCAACCAGCGTCCGTTCTTCGACCTGGGCGAAAGCCGCGCCCAGCTCGATCAGGCGCCGAGCGTGAAGTCCTGAACGTGTCCCGGACGAGCGAGCGCAGCGAGCGACGATCCGGGACCCAGGAGAAGATCGACGCGGCCACTCGGCCGCGTCTCAAAACCGCGCTTCGCGATTCTTGCGCTGGGTCCCGGGTCTCCATCCGCTCGGCGTAACAACGCCTCGCTACTGTCGCCCGGGACACGAGTGACACCATGGCCGCCTTCGGTCTCTACACCCACATCCAATCGAACAAGCGCCGCTCGATCGCGCTGCTGATCGGCCTGTTCCTGATGATCTATGTGCTGGTGTTCGCCGGCGCGCTGGTCGCCGAGGTTATCATGCTCGGCGACGCGCCGCTCGATTACCTCCTGCGCGCCGCCTGGCTCGATTTCCTCAAGGCGGCGCCGTTCGCCACCGTCGGCACGGTGCTGTGGATCCTGATCGCCTACAGGTTCCACCAGTCGATGATCGACGCGGTCGTCGGCGCCGGCGAAGTCACGCGCAAGGAGGAACTGCGGCTCTACAATATCCTGGAGAATCTCTGCATCTCGCGCGGCATCGCCATGCCGAAGCTGCGCATCGCCGACGACGACGCGCTCAACGCCTTCGCCACCGGCCTCAACGACAAGCAATATTCCATCACGGTAACGCGCGGCCTGATCGACGCGCTCAACGACCAGGAGATCGAGGCCGTGCTCGGCCACGAACTCACGCATATCCGCAACGGCGACGTGCGCATGATGGTGATCGCGGTGGTGATTGCCGGCGTGATCTCGTTCTTCGGTGAGATGATCTTCCGCCTGTTCTTCCAGGGCGCGTGGGGC
>JACQDO010000217.1 GCA_016201085.1 Hyphomicrobiales bacterium
CTGCAAAACGATCCGGAAACAATCCGCGCGTTCTACCAAATGCCATCCCTTAAATACGCAGCGTGATGGTGTACTTACTTATGGACGGATTAATAACGGGGCCGGCGGATGTGGCATGGCCTGCCCCGGCATGTGCGATTGAACGCAGACGATGATGTGGCGGAGAGCCGCAAGGCGGCGGCGTAAGCCTCGCCGCGATTTCGGCGCGCTCCCTCTCCCCTGCGGGGAGATGGTTGGGGTGAGGGGGCAAGTGACTCTCGATAGGCTGTAACCCCTCACCCGACGCGCTTCGCGCGTCGACCTCTCCCTATGGGAGAGGTGAAAAGAGCAAGCCGCTATCCATCTTTCTTGCTCTCTGCGCTCGCCTCCTGCGGCCGCAACAGCGTGACATAGCGCGCGCGATAAGTGGCGAAGAACCGCTCCAGGCTTTCGTCGACAACGCGGCGGTGGCTTTGCGAGGCATGCCGCAGCAACAATTCGCCCTTGTCGCCGGAGGCGATAAAGCTGACATGGAAATAATCCATATCCGTTCGCGGCGAAACGAAGCCGATAATATCGCCGCTCGCAAGTCTCGCCTTGTTCGCCAGCAGCACGGCGCGCGGAATGACGGTCATGGCGAATCGCCGCCGCCCGAGTTCGCGGTGCCAAGTGACCGTCTTGACGATTTCGACCGCGCCGTCGAGCACGACGGCGCGGCAGGTCTTGTTCTCGATATTGTGCCGGCCCCATTCGAAAAAATAATGATTGCGCTCGCGCCAGGTCACGTTGCCGTCGTGATAGCGGATGCTGCGCAGCACCCGCTCGAATTCGCCGAGGTCATTGGCTTTTGCCGCCGCCAGCACGGTTTCGCAGAAGGTGACGCAATCGAAGGCGTCGTCGCGCACGACAAATTTTTCCGCGCTCCGCGGCCCGCCGATCAGCGTGTTGTCCCGATAGGTCGTGCCGCGCAGCGCGCGCGAGATGAAATCGATGCGCTGCGCTATGGTGGGCAAGGCTTTCGCCTCGCCGATCAGGCGGCCGATGCGCGCTTCGCCGGCCAGGCCCGGCGCCGCGGCAAAAGCCGCGCCGCCTGCCAGTATTTGCAGTATCTGCCGGCGCGTCTGCATGCGCTAATCCCGCACCACCACCAGCCGGTCGGTGCCGGATTCGGCGCCCCATAATTCGCCCGGCCGGCCGAGAATCTGCCGCACCGAGGCGCCGCGCCGGTTGCTGGGGAAACTCTCGAATTTCTCGGTCACCGGATCGAAGCGGACGATGGCGTTGGAATTCCAGTCGGTGAGCCAGACCTTGTCCTTGTCGTCGACATAGACCGCGTAGCAGCCGGACTTGGCTTTCGGCAGGCTCCACACTTTCCAGGCTTTGTTCATCGGATCGAAGCGGGCGACTTCCCCGGTGTTCCAGAAGCTCACCCACAGCAGGCCCTTCGAATCAGACCAGATACGGCGCGGGCCGACGCCGGGCTTGGGCGGCGCTACCACCAGCGCATCGCCGCTCACGGTGTCGATCTTGGCGATGTGATCGCCGGCGAGCGAGGCGTACCAGACCTCGCCGTTCGGCGTGGTGGCGATGCCGTAGGGGCCGTAGCCCTTCGGCGCCTTCCAGGCCTCGACCTTGCCGGTGGCCGGATCGACGCGGCCATAGACGCCACTCTGGCCGGTGAACCAGAGAATGCCTTTGCGGTCGAAGGTCGCGGTGTTGAGATTGGCGTCGGGGAATTCCTTCGGCAGCGCAAACAGCTTCACCTCTTTGCTCGCCGGATCGAAGCGGGCGATGGCGTTCTGCCCGCCTTCGGTGATCCAGGCGGCGCGGTCGGGCCCGACGATGACGCCATGCGGCGCGGCGTTACGCCCAAGCGAGACCTGCGTCACCTTGCCGGTTTTCGGATCGAGGATGCCGAGCGCGCCCTGCGCTTGCGCCGTGTACCAGACCTTGCCGTCCGGCGCCGGCGCCACGTCATGCGGATGCGCGCCGCGCGTCACCTCGTAATACGACACATCCGCGGCCGGCGCCCGGTCGATACCGAGCGCAACAACCGCAACTGTCGCCACCACGATATGAATCATGCTGCCCCTCACTCCGCCGCTGCGTGCTTGCGGCCGGGCGCGCTCCAGCGCTCGGCCGCCGCATCGTCGGCTGCCTTCGCGTCCACCCAGGTCGTGCCGTCCGCCTTCTCTACCTGTTTCCAGAACGGGGCGCGCGTCTTCAGATAGTCCATCAGGAACTCGGCCGCCGCGAACGCAGCCTGGCGATGCGACGACACGGTGACCACCATCACGATGTCCTCGCCCGGCACGATGCGTCCATAGCGGTGGATGACGGTGACGCCGAGTAGCGGCCAGCGTTCGAGCGCCTCGGCGACGTGGCGCTCGATTTCCGCCTCCGCCATGCCGGGATAATGCTCGAGCGTGAGCGCGGCGATCGGTTGGCCGGCCTCACTGCCGCGGCAGATGCCAATGAAGGTCACCACCGCGCCGGCATCGGTGCGGCCGCGCGTGAGCTTGGCGGCTTCCGCGGCGGCATCGAACGGCTCGCGCTGCAGGCGCACGGTGGAGGACGTCGTCATAAGATTAATGTAGCGCGCCTCGCCCGGGCGCGCTATCCGCCGGTCATCGGCGGAAAGAAGGCTATTTCGCCGGCATTTTCGATGGCGGCGTCAGGCCGCACATGCGCGCGGTCGATGGCCGCGCGGATCACCTTCGGATTGGCGAAGGCATGGGCATATTCCTCGCCGCGCGAGGCCAGCCATGCCATCAGTTCCGCCACCGTGGCAACGCCGCTCGGCACCTCGATGTCTTCCTCGGGCTTGCCGACGCGCTCGCGCACCCAGGCGAAATAACGAATTTTCATTCGTCGATCATATAGCGCAGGCCGGCGCGCAGATAGTCCCAGCCGGTGTAGAGCGTGAGCAGCGCCGACAGCCACAGCAGGGTGATGCCGATAGGAATAGTCTGCGGCAGGACTTTCTCACCCGCCTCGCCCGCGATCAGGAAGCCGATGGCGACCAGTTGCCCGATGGTCTTCCATTTGGCGAGCTTGGTCACCGGTACGCTGACGCGCAGCTCGGCGAGATATTCGCGCAGGCCCGACACCAGGATTTCGCGGCAGAGAATGATGACGGCGGCGAGCAGCGTCCAGCCGCGGATGGTTTCCTCGGCCGCCAGCATCAGCAGGCAGGATGCCACCAAGAGCTTGTCGGCGATCGGATCGAGCATGCGGCCGAGCGAGGATTGCTGGCCCCACATGCGGGCAAAATAACCGTCGAGAATGTCGGTGACGCCTGCGGCGACGAACACCGCGAGCGCCACCCAGCGCAGCCACAGTCCGCCGTCGAAAATACTTTGCCAATACATCAGCGCCACGACCACCGGCACGGCGGCGATGCGCGCATAGGTCAAAAGGTTCGGAATCGCGAGCGGGCGCGCCGGCAACGATCTGGAACTGAGGGCATTCATGCGGCGCTAGATGAACACCCGCGCCCCGGCAAGGTCAACCGGGCCGCGCCCGTCCATCCCCCGATGATTCCGCCGGCTTACTGGATGGGAGGCTTGGGCAGCCGGCTTTTGCCCGGCTCCATCACGAAAGTCTGATCGAGCGAATACCATTCGCCGGTTACGTCGCCCGCCGGCGCCGGCCCGTCGTGGCGGACATAGTTTCCGACCAGCGCGCGGGTGACGCCGAACTGCACGTCGGTCTCCAGCCGGTCGTCGTCATTGACGTAGATCTGCGAGATCAGCGTCTTGCAGCCGTCCTTGAAGATCAAAAAATGCAGGTGGGCGGGCCGATAATGATGCCGTCCGGTGGCGCGCACCAGATCGCCGACCGGCCCGTCGATCGGGATCGGATAGCCCGCCGGCTTGACGCTGCGGAAGCTGAAGCGGCCCTGCGCGTCGGTCGTGAACTTGCCGCGCAGATTCATCGGCGCCTGCTTGGGGTCCTGCTGCTCGTAAAAACCTTCCGGCGAGGAATGCCAGACGTCGACCTCGGCGCCGGCGATCGGCGCACCGTTCTGGTCGCGCACGACGGCATTGACGAATAGCGCCGGCCCCGGCGTCGGCGAGCGCACGATCGAGCCGCCGTTTTCGGTGCGCGGCGAATTCATCCGCCAAAACGGGCCGAGCAGATTGGCGGTGGTCTCGGTCTGGCCCTTGTTGCCGTTGTTGAGCAGGCAGATGAGCGTCGAGAAGCCGAGCGAGCCGGACATCAGCACCGCTTCATTGTGGGTGTCGGTGGTCTTCTGCCCGAGTTGAACGACATATTGCACCGCAGTTTGGAATTCTTCCTCGGTTAGATGCACGTCGCGGGCGAACGCATGCAGATGCTTCACCAGCGCGATGAGGATTTCCCGCACGCGCGGGTCGGCCGCGTTATTGAACGCGTCCAAGACTACCTCGGTAACGTCTTCCTGCCGCTTGATGAGCATTGCCTTGCTTTCCTTGCCTGTCGGTATTTCTCCGTCATGCCCGGCTTTATGCCGGGCATCCACGCCTTTCTATGCAACTAAGCAAGGCGTGGATGGCCGGGACAAGCCCGGCCATGACGGGTCAATTAACTCGCCGCTTGTTCGTGGAAGAACTCATATATCTTTCGCGCGGTTTCCGCATTAATTCCCGGCACCTGCGCCAAGTCTGGCAACGAGGCGCGCTCGATGGCTTTCACAGTGCCGAAATGGCGAAGCAGCGCGCGCTTGCGCGTAGGCCCGATGCCGGGAATTTCCTGCAAGCCGGCCTCGCGGATGTCCTTCTTGCGCCGCGTGCGGTGCGAACCGATGGCGAAGCGGTGGGCCTCGTCGCGCAGGCGCTCGACGAAATACAGCAGCGGATCGCGCGGCGGCAGCTTGAACGGCGCGCGGCCCGCCATGAAGAACGTCTCGCGGCCGGCATCGCGGTCCGGACCCTTGGCGATGGCGACCAGCGGCAGGTCGACGATGCCGAGCGCGGCGAGGGTTTCCTGCGCCGCGCGCAATTGGCCCTGCCCGCCGTCGATCAGCAGCAGATCGGGCCAGGGGGAGTCGATTTCATCTTCGTCGCTTACCACTTGCTCGCTTCCCCTCTCCCCTTGTGGGAGAGGGTGCAGCGAAGCGAGGGCGGGTGAGGGGTCGGCATCTGCATTTGGCACTAACCCCTCACCCGGCTCGGACCTTCGGTCCTCGCCACCCTCTCCCACAAGGGGAGAGGGTAAAGAAGAAGCGCGCGGGCTCTCCTCCAACAACCGTTTGAACCGCCGCTGCAAGACTTCGCGCAGCATGCCGTAGTCGTCGCCGGGCGCGAGGTCCTGCGAGCGGATGTTGAACTTGCGATACTGGTTCTTGCGCAAGCCGTCCGGGCCGGCCACCACCATGGCGCCAACCGCGTTCGTGCCGCTGATGTGGCTGTTGTCGTAGACCTCGATGCGGCGCGGCTGGCGCGGCAGCGCGAACGTCTCGGTCAACGCCTTCAGCAATTTCTGCTGCGAGGAGGTGTCGGCAATCTTGCGCGCCAGCGCCTCGCGCGCATTGGCGAGCGCATGTCCCACCAGTTCCTTGCGTTCGCCGCGCCGCGGCACGCTGACCTCGACCTTGCGGCCGCTCTTGACGGTGAGCGCCGCGCCGAGCAGCGCGCGCTCCTCGAATTCGTGCGACACCAGCACCAGCCGCGGCGGCGGCTTGTCGTCGTAGAACTGCGCCATGAACGCGCCCAGGACCTCGGCTGGCCCCAGCGTGCGATCGGCTTTGGGAAAATAAGCGCGGTTGCCCCAGTTTTGCCCGGTGCGAAAGAAGAACACCTCGACGCAATTATAGCCGCCGGCCTGATGCAGGGCGAACACGTCGGCTTCCTCGACATTGCGCGGATTGATGCCCTGATGCGACGTGATGGCCGAGAGCGCGGCAATGCGGTCGCGGTAGGTGGCGGCGCGCTCGAAATCGAGTTGCGCCGAAGCCTTGTCCATTTCACCGGCAAGCTGCTTCTGCACCGAAACGCTGCGGCCGGAGAGAAATTCATTGGCCTCGCGCACCAGTTCGGCATAACCGGCGAAGTCGATCTCGCCGGTGCAAGGCGCCGAGCAGCGTTTGATCTGGTAGAGCAGACAAGGCCGCGTGCGCGCCTCGAAAAACGAATTCGAGCAGGAGCGCAGCAGGAACGCGCGCTCCAGCGTATTGAGCGTGCGGTTGACCGCGCCGGCCGCGGCGAACGGCCCGTAGTAATGCCCCTTGCCGGTGCGCGCGCCGCGATGCTTGAGGAGCTGCGGCGCCCAGTGGTCGGACGTGATCAGGATATAGGGAAACGACTTGTCGTCGCGCAGCAGCACGTTGAAGCGCGGGCGCAGGCGCTTGATCAGATTGGCTTCCAGCAGCAGCGCTTCGGTTTCGGTCTTGGTGGTGACGAACTCCATCGTCACCGTGCCGGCGATCATGCGGATGATGCGGCTGTCGTGCCCGGTCGGCCGCGTATAGGCGATGACCCGCTTCTTGATGTTCTTGGCCTTGCCGACATAGAGCACCTCGCCCTTATCGTCGATCATGCGGTAGACGCCGGGCGCCGACGGCGCGTGCTTGATGGCGCGCGCGATCGCTTTGCCGCCGGCGGCGAGCGTGCCGGCCGGCGCCTCATTGGGCTCCAACTCGGGCAGCGTGGCCTCTTCGTCCTCCTCGCGGAGTTCGCTGGCCGGATCGATGTCTTTAGGCGTGCCGCTCATGGGAGCAACATAATGCGCACAGTGAAATACGCTACTCCGCGACGTCGCTGTCGGCGGTGCGCCAGGCGAGATGCTGGCCGCCGTCGACCGCGATGGTGACGCCGGTGACGCTTGGCGCCTGCGCCAGATACAAGACCGCGGCGGCGATGTCCTCGGGCGAAGGCCCGTGCTTGAGCGGCAAGGCCGCCGTCTGGGCGGCGAATTGCGCGTCGGTCTGCCGCGGGCTCGGCAGCGTCGGGCCTGGCGCCACCGCGTTCACCCGCAGCTTCGGCGCCAGCGCCTGCGCCAGCGTGGTGGTGGCGCTGTGCAGCGCGCTCTTGCTCAATGTGTAGGACAGAAACAGCGGCGTCGGCTTGAGCACGCGCTGATCTACTACGTTGACAATGGACGCATCGGCGCCATCGGGCGCCTGCGCCGCGAAAGCCTGCGTCAGGAACAAGGGTGCCGTCAGGTTGACGGCCAGCGTGTGCTCGAAATGCGCGCGCTCGAGCGTCCGGATATCGTCGGGCTCGAACTCGGCCGCGCTGTTGACCAAGAGCGTCAGCGGCCCGAACGCGTTCGCGGCCGGAATGAGGCCGCGCACCGCGTCATGGTCGGCGAGATCGGCCAACACCACGCTGGCGCGCCCGCCGGCGCCGGCGATCTCGGCGGCGAGCCGTTCGGCCTCGGCGCGCGAAGTATGCGCATGCAGCACCACCGCGTAGCCCGCGCGCGCCAGCGCCAGCGCGATGGCGCAGCCGATGCGCCGGCCGCCGCCGGTGATCAGCGCCGCGCGCGGCATTGCCTGTGGAACGTCGTCAGCCATGGAGACATGAACGTATAGTAAATAGAAGCTGAGGCGATATCGTGAACTTACGCGAAGTATAATGCCTCGATAACCGTTCTTTAGGGATAACGACTACTGAGTACTTAGCGATTCATAACCGTTTAACCTAAAATACCCGATAAATCTTCCACGAAAATGTCGAACTTTTGCCGATTGGCCGGCGCACCTGCTCGTCCTTGGCGCGATTGTCTCGCGCCGCAGTGTCCGCCGCCGAAGCGCGCGAAAGATGGACAGGCAAGTCCCGCCCGGCGCCTTGCGCGCCGCCAGCGGGGAGCAAGTGGAGGGTTTACAATGCAGAAAACGATCCTGGCGATGACTGTGGCGAGCCTGATGGTTGCCGCAGGAACGGCTACCGCCGCCGACCTTCCGCGTAGTTCAGCGCCCTATTATTCGCCCGCGCCGGCCTCCGTCTATAACTGGGGCGGCGCCTATGCCGGCGTCAATGTCGGCTATGAATGGGGCAGGATCACCAACAACAGCGTGTCCCCGAGCGGCCTCGAGGGCGGCTTGCAGTTCGGTTACAACTGGCAGAGCGGCCAGTTCGTGTTCGGCGGCGAGACCGACATCCAGGTGAGCGGCGCCGACGACACCTTCGCGCCCTGGAAGTTCCCTCGCCTATGGCCAGCTCAAGGGCACCGTCGCCGGGCTCGACGAGTCCAAGACCCATGTCGGCTGGACCGTCGGTCTTGGCGCTGAAGTCGGCCTCACGCCGAACTGGTCGGCCAAGGTCGAATATCTCTATATGGATCTGAACAACCGCGCCTATTCGATCACCGGCGCGAGCAACGGTTTGGAAGCCAACATCCTGCGATTTGGCGTCAACTATCACTTCTAGAATTTTCAGCCGCACCACAGACGGCGACGAGCCCCCGGGTGTCAAAGCCCCGGGGTTTCGTTTGGGCGGCAGACGGAGGAGCTCCACCGCGTCTGCGTATAAGTGTCCGTCGTCATTTTGAGTCTTAAGTATTACTTAACGTTTGTATTGTGATTCGGCCAATGTATATCGCGGCAGAAACGTGGCATTTCATCGGCATAAATGAGGATATACATTCGACAACTTAGTGCGCTGTGTGTCTTTCATGCACTAGACGCAGAGTTAATTCTGAATACTGTGCGGCCAGGTTTTGGGGGTTCACAGTTCTGGAGGTTTGATGATGAAGCGGTTAATTCTTGCAGGCATCGGTGCGCTCGCCCTGGTGACGACGATGGGTGCGGCCAACGCGGCGGATATGCAGCGCCGGCAAGCCATGCCGGCCAAGGCGCCGGTCTATGTGCAGGCCTATAACTGGACCGGTTTCTATGTCGGCGTGAACGGCGGCGGCGGCTTCGGCACCTCGACCTGGAGCGGCGCTACCGGCTCGAGCGGTTTCAATACGTCCGGTGGCCTGGTCGGCGGCACCGTCGGCTATAACTACCAGATGGGCCAGACGGTGTTCGGTCTGGAAGGCGATCTCGACTGGAGCAATATCCGCGGCAGCACGACCGCCGCGCCCTGCACCACGAGCTGCGAAACCCGCAACTCCTGGCTCGGCACGGCGCGCGGCCGCATCGGCTATGCCTTCGACCGCTTCATGCCGTTTGTGACCGGCGGCGCCGCCTTCGGCAACATCAAGGCATCTCCGGCCGGCTTCTCCGGAATCGACAATAGCCGATTGGGCTGGACGCTCGGCGGTGGTGGTGAATTCGCCGTTGCCGGTCCATGGACCGCCAAGGTGGAATATCTGTATGTCGACCTCGGCAAGGCCAACTGCGCGGTGGGCAATTGCGCGGTTTCGACCGACGTGAACTTCCGCAGCAATGTGGTGCGCGCGGGCGTTAACTATCGCTTCTGATCCAAGGCCGACAAATACTGCAAAAAGCCCCGGACCGCGGTCCGGGGCTTTTTTATGGAACTTCGACGGCGCCCTCGCCCAGGAACCACTGCTCGCCGCACGGCGTTGAAGGGTCAATCGGGGGACAACGCACTCGCATCCGTCCGAAAGACATCAATGAGGTGCGTCATGAAAAAGCTTCTGCTCGCCGGCATCGGCCTGCTCGCGCTCGGCGCCACCGCGGCTTCGGCCGCCGACATTCAGCGCCGGCAAGCGATGCCGGCCAAGGCCCCGCTCTATTCGCCCGTGCCGGTCTACAACTGGACCGGCTTCTATGTCGGCATCAACGGCGGCGGCGGCTGGGGCCGTTCCGACTTCGGGCCGACCTTTCCGACCGGAACGTTCGGCACCTCGGGCGGAATGGTCGGCGGCACGCTCGGTTACAATTGGCAGATGGGCAATGTCGTGTTCGGCCTCGAAGGCGATATCGACTGGAGCAACATTCGCGGCAGCGCGGCTTGCGGTGGCACCACCTGCTCGACACGCAATGACTGGCTCGCCACCGCACGCGGCCGGCTCGGCTATGCGTTCGACCGCATCATGCCCTACGTGACCGGCGGCGCCGCCTTCGGCAATATCAAGACCGACATCGCCGGCTTGGGCGGCGCCAACACCAGCAAGGCCGGCTGGACGGTCGGCGGCGGCATCGAGGCGGCGATCGCCGGACCGTGGACCGCCAAGGTCGAATATCTCTATGTCGATCTCGGCCGCGGCGGCTCGATACTGGGCTCCGACGCGAGCTTCAAGACCAACATCGTGCGCGCCGGTCTGAATTACCGGTTCTGATCGTAAGATCGAAGACGCCAAGGCAAGGCCCCGGAGTTCGCTCCGGGGCTTTAGCGTCGCGTGGTCACGCTTGGAATTTTGTCGCCGCGAAGGACGGTACCTGCGCCGCGAATCTGTCGTGCCAGGCCAGCAGGCGCGGATAATCCTTGCGCCAGGTTCCGCCAAAGCGCAGGTCGCGGTAACCGAGCAGGCAGGCGAGCGCGATCTGCCCGATATCGGGTACGGCCGTGAGCGGCGGCGGCGCCGCTTCCAGCACCGCCATTCCGCGCGTCACTTTGTCTGCCTGGCGATCGAGCCAGGCCTGCACGTGCTTGTCGGCCGGCCGATAGCGGTTCTCATAGACGATCAGCAGGCTGGCCTCGAGCAGGCCGTCGCACAGCGCCTGCAGCCGCAGCGCCTCGAAGCGCGCCTTGGCCTCGCGCGGAACGATGCGGCCCCCGCCGGCGAGATGATCGAGATATTCCACGATCACGCGCGAGTCGTAATAGACGGTGCCGTCATCGAGAATCAGCGCGGGAATCTTGCCGAGCGGATTCTGCACGCGGATTAAGTCGGCCGGATCGTTGAGATCGGTCTCGCGCACCTCGATCTTGTCGGCGAGGCCGAGCAGGCTCATGGCGATGCGCACTTTGCGGACGAACGGCGAGGCGCCGGTGGAACGGAGGATCATCATGAAAAATACGCCGCCTCGGCAGAAGCGGGATGCGTTCCCGCGGCCGGTGAATGTCGATCTGGCAAGATGAGCGCGCGCGGATGGCGCGCGCCGTTATCATTACAGCCGTTATCATTACATATGTCGCCGCTCAGGTGACGACGAGGTTCACGGCCTTCGGGCCTTTGCCTTTCTTGTCGGGTTCAACGTCGAAGCTGATGCGCTGTCCCTCGTTCAAGCTCTTGAGCCCGGCTTGTTCGACGGCGGTGATGTGAACGAACACGTCGCGTCCGCCGTCGTCGGGCTTGATGAAGCCGTAGCCCCGCTCGCCATTAAAGAATTTCACCACTCCGGTTTGCGCCATAGGGAAAACTCCTCTCCCCGCACTGCTCCGCCGCCGGCCCCACGCACGACGGCTCAGCCGACATTCACATTCGGGGAAAGCATCGGCCGCGCACGGCCTCAGTCACTCCGCCGGCCCCCACGAGCGGAGGCGGAACGTCATTGCCAATGCCGAACTACACACCAACTGGCGTCTGGAGAAAAGAGAAGAAAAGTATCAGCCAGGCGCCGGTTGGCCTTCGCCGGCCAGCCAATCGAGCTTGCAGCCGCCCTGGTTCTGGCGCCCCAGGACGCCAGCCAGCGCCGGTAACAGCGTGGAAAGCTCGTCGTGCAGGGTCCAGGGCGGGTTGACCAGGATGAGGCCGCTGCCGTTCAGCCGGGTGGGATCGCTGAGCGAGGCGACGCAAAGTTCCGCCCGCAGGATCTTGCCGATGGCCAGCCGGCGCAGCCGCTTGGCGAGGGCGTCCGGCTCGCCCCGGTCCTTAATTGGGTACCACAGGGCATAGATGCCGGTGGCCCATTTGCGGTGCGCCTGGCCAAGGCCGTGCGACAGCCGGTGGAAATCGCTGTCCTCCTCGAACGGCGGATCGACCAGCACAAGGCCGCGCCGTTCCGGCGGCGGCACATAGGCCGCGAGCGCGCTCCAGCCGTCGAGGACAAGGGTCTTGATGCGGCTATCGCCACGCAGGCTGCGGCCGAGCGCGGCGGCCGCCTGCGGTTCCAGTTCGCAGGCGAGCAGGCGGTCCTGCGGGCGCAGCCAGGCGCGCGCGATCGCCGGCGAGCCAGGATAGGTCTTCAGGCGGCCGCGCTCGTTGAGCGCGCCGATCACGTCGAGGTAAGGCGCCAGTAGCACGGCGACCGGCTGCGGCAGCGGCGCCGCCAGCAGCTTTTCGATGCCGTCATGCCATTCGCCGCCGCGGCTCGCTTCCGCGCCGGCCAGATCGTAGAGCCCGGCCCCGGCATGGGTGTCGATCACGCGGAAAGCCGCCGGCTTGCCGCGCAGATAATGCAGGATGCGGCAGAGCACCGCGTGCTTGAACACATCGGCAAAGCTGCCGGCGTGGAAAGCGTGACGATAGTTCAAAACATGATTCTCGCTTCGGCGCGGACGATAGGCCCGCGCCGGGACGTTATAGCGCTCAGCGCGGTGCGCCGCGCAAGCCGAAATGTGCGCGCGGTTTGACCGGCCGTAGCCGGCGCAGCGGTTTTCGCCGCGCTGGCGGAGCCGCGTCCGGCTGTTGCGTCACCTGCGCGGCCATGACGGCGGCGCGGTTGGCGGCCGCGCGCCGCGAACGCTGGAGCGCGCGCAGCAGCAGCCGGACGATAACGAACAGCGCCGACAGAAAACCGAGCACGTGCAAGTTCGGCGGCAGTTGCAACGGCAGCGCCGAATGGCAGAGAAAATCCAGCGACCCAAACGTAGCGTCGCCGCACAAGATCGACGCGCCAAACGGCTGGCCGCCCAAATCCGGCGAAGTCACCGGCCACAGCGCGATGTAGCCGAGGCCGGCAAAACAGATCGCAAAACAAATATATTCCTTGATACGATTCACCGCCGCGCTCCCCCGCGCTTGATCGCGCGAGGAAGATTGCGGGTTTCCCTTACGAGAATCTTGCGCCAATTCTCGACACGATGGGGTTATCCCCGATGTGCCTGCCGCCATCGTTAGTACTGGCTTAATGCGATCGCAGACTCAAGCGCACAATCATACCACATCGACTTAGCCGCCTCGCACCGCCGGCATGGCGATGCGCTCGCGCCGGCAGGAACGACGCGCGACCTCGGCGCAGTCGCGGAAGGAAAAATCCTTGCTCAGACAAATGCGCACTTCGTTGAGTCGTTTGCTGTCGCAGGCCACCGCCAGACCGGCGCGCGACAGCCCGGGATTGAGCTTGACGAATGCCTCGGCGACTTCATCCGGCGTCACCGTGATCGGTTTGTCGAGGGCAAGATAATCCGGCGGAATCTTCACCACCGCGCGCGCCTTGCGCACGGTTTCGAAATAGGCGTGCGCCGACAGTCCCGAACAGGTGCCGTGGCGGTCCCATTCATGAAAGATCAGCCGCGGGGAAGGCATCAGGTCGAGCATGCCGCCGACAATATTGCGGTCGAGCCGCGGCGCCGGCACCTGGCAGAACGACGGGAAGCCCTGCTCGTATTGCGGCCATAGTCAGTGCACGACGAAGGAAAACGGCCGCCCGCCGCATTGCCGGTTGGGTGCGCGGTTGGGCGCGCGTTCTTGCGAGGCTTCGCAGAAGGACGGCGACCAGGACAGCGCCAGCACATAGAAGTCGAAACGGCCGGGCTCGTTCTGCCGCAGCTCTTGTGCCGGCAAGGTTTGCGCCGGCAAGTTTCGAGCGGACTTGTCCTGGGCAAGCGCTACGACGGCGAACAGGAAGATGAAACTGACGGCAACCGCAGCAGTGCGCGCCGCCTGCGCTAAGCGATGGCGAAGCATGGACGTCCCCCGGAACTATTGAGAACAAAAGCGAAATTGACTTAGCTCAACGGTTCCCCGGAACCATAGCCGGAACATGAGAACATTTCAAGAACAGATTGGCAATTAACCAAGACCGGCTGCCGGGGCGGTTTTGCTCGACACTGCCGTATAAATTTTGCATAAATTTTTGCTATGCACATCATTCCGATAGCTGTTGTTACCTTGATTTTCTTGGTCCTGACCGGGTGGCTCTGGCATTTCCGCCCGAACCAGCACCTTTGGCTGTTCGGTTCAATCAGTCTGGGTGCCGCCTGGGGCTATGTTTTTTTCCGCCTGATCACCGCACCGGATGCTTAGCCGACAGCCGCCTGCCTCAGATCATGGCCGCGCCATCTTGCAGCGCGGGCTGTAGCTCCAGTCGCGGTCGAAGCCATCGACACACCATTCGACGCCCCAGCTCATGCCGATCATGGCGGTGTCCTCGCCGATCCAGTAGCTCACCGCGTGCTTGCGCCCGTCGCTGACCAGCGCCCGCGCGGTACAGAACCGGCGCGGGATGGTGCCCGGCGCCCAGGGGCGGAAGGCGGTTTCGCGTACCCGCTCGAAGCCGAGGATCTGCGCGCTGGAATTCCAGAAGCGGCCCTCCTTCTGGGCGAAGCGCGCGGCGATGGTGTCGAGCGCGGCCTCGCTGGGCGGCAGTACCGCGTCGTAGCGCGGCCCGGTCATGTAGAGGGTCTTTTCCAGCCAGCCCGCCGCATGGGCAGGGGTCTGGGCGATCAGGCCGAGCAATACCGCGCCGGCCAGAAACCGAATGCACTGGAACGCACGCATCACGCTGGAACTCCCTGCAACCGGTTCCGACTTTATCACAGCTTTTTTTCCACCGCAGCCCGATTCGTGCACAGATTTGTGGCCGCGGGGACTCGTGACTCCGTTTTTGGCACTGCATCATTTCGGTCGCGAATCGGGCTGGCGTGCGGCTTGGCGTCGGTTGTGTTTAGCCTGCTGCCGTCGAATGCCCGAAGCCGGAGGAACCAAGATCGTCGGCGGCCCAGTTGGCCGATCCGACGTTTGTGCATGGGTTCTCGTCTTAGCTCCTCTGAGTCATGCGTCTGTTGTTGTTGCGTCCGACCGAGCGTCATCCGGTCGCAAGAGTATCGGCCACAGTGGGCCTGTTGTGCGTAGCGTTTCTCGTCTCAGTCAGTTGTTTCTGCGTTGTATCGGTGCTGGTTGCCGGCCGTTTGCCGGCAGCCACGCCGCAACGGGCCCCAGGCTGATCGGTAGCGACGAAGGGAAGTTCAATCCCTGGGAACCGGTCAGCCGGGAGTCCGTATTTGATTGCGCATGATCTTGTCCGACCTTCCTTCGCCCGCCGAAGCGGGCTTCGCGAAGGCGGGAAACCGGTTCCCATCCCCGATCAAGTCGAGGACATGCTTTTCGGGATCATACGCTTTTCCAATCCCCCAGCACCGCCTGCACCAGCGCCAGCGCGGCCACGGCCGCGGTGTCGGCGCGCAAAATGCGCGGCCCGAGCGAGATGCGCACCACATTCGGCCGCTGACGTAGCGCCTCGCGCTCGTCTTCGCTGAAGCCGCCTTCCGGCCCGATCAGCACCGCGAGCGGCAGCGCCACGCGGGCCGCTTCCGCCGGCAACAAGGCCTGCGCCGACGGCCGCCCGGCCGCCAGCGCCGCCACCGGATCCCTCACCTCGGCCTCCTCATCGCAGAACACCAGCAGCCGGTCGGCGTCGGCGGCGACCGCCTTGGCGAAGGTCCTCGGCTCGACCACTTCGGGCAACGTCAAAATCCCGCACTGCTGGGCCGCCTCGATGCAATTGGCGCGCATGCGCTCGAGATTGATGCGCGCCACCTGGGTGTGCCGGGTAATCACCGGCTGCAACTTTGAAGCGCCCATCTCCACCGCCTTCTGCACCAGGTAGTCGAGCCGCGCATGCTTGAGCGGCGCAAACAGGAAATGCAGATCGCTGGGTTTTGGCTGCTGGCGGAGCCGCTCGCCCACCATCGCGGTTAGCGCCCGCTTGCCGGCGCCGGCGAGGCTCGCCCGCCATTCGCCGTCGCGGCCGTTGAACAGCAGCAGGGTATCGCCGCGCTTGAGCCGCAGCACATTAAGCAGGTAATTGGC
>JACQDO010000218.1 GCA_016201085.1 Hyphomicrobiales bacterium
AATTATAGCTGGCGTTGTATGCGCGCACATGATCGAGGCAGAAGCGCCAGTACTAGTTCTCGGTATTGCGGCCCTTGGGCGCGCGATGCGTCGCCTTCTCCTGGCAGCCATGCCATTGGCAGGCCGGCCCGCCGGTCTTCGGCCGGCGGTCCTTGCTCGGTTTGACCCGGATTTTATCGAAAAGAGGCGAGTCGCTTTTCATGACCGATCATTATGCTCTTTTGTTAGTGACGCGTTCAAGACTTGACAGTCGTGCGTTGCCCATGATTCCGCCGCAAAGCAGCCATTGACCGGCGGGCCGCGGTCTTGCATTGAGGCGGCATGCGCACCGCCGATCTCATCGCACAGAAGTTGACCGAGGCTTTCAGCCCGCAAAGCCTCAAGGTCGAGGACGAATCCTACAAACACGAGGGCCATGCCGGGTCGCGGCCGGGCGGGCAGACGCATTACCGCGTCTATATCGTGTCGCAGGCCTTCAAAGGTAAGACCCGGCTGCAACGCCATCGCATGATCAACGAGGCGCTGACGGCCGAGCTCGGCGGCGGCATCCATGCCCTCGCCGTTCACGCCAGCGCGCCGGGGGAAGCCGGCGAATGAAACTTTGGCTCGCCATCGCCGCAACGCTTCTGCTCGCAACATCCGCGCAGACCCAGAGCGACACCAGCAGCGGGCGGGCGTTCCTTCCGAGTTGCCTGGCGGCCGCCGACATCGTGCAAGGCAAGCGCCCCGCCGCCGATTCGGATGAGATGGCCAAGCAGCTCAGAAGAGCGGCCATCTGTTTTGGCGCGGTCACCGCCATCATGAATCTCGAGCCATTCTTAAAACCTGAATATGCCGCCTGCCCGCCGGCCAACAGCAAGGTCACGTCTAATCAAGTGGTTCTCATCGTCACCGACCACTTGAAGGCCCATCCCGAGCAGCTCAACAACAATTTCCACCAGCTTGCGGCCACCGCGCTGGCCGCCGCCTGGCCTTGTGGGAAATAAATTTAATACGCCGCCTCACCCCATCTTCACCGGCTTTCGCGCCAGCGGCTGAATGCGCAGCGCGGTGATGCGGTTGCGCGCGCGGCGCAGCACGCGGAAGCGGAAACCGTGGAAGGTGAAGCTCTGCCCCACTTCGGGAATCGTGCGCGCCTCGTGGATGACGAGACCGGCGATGGTGGTCGCCTCCCCGTCCGGCAGCTCCCAGCCCATGACGCGGTTCAAGTCGCGGATCGGCACCGCGCCGTCGACATTGACCGAGCCGTCCGGCTGCTTGCGCACGCCCGGCTCGGCGATGTCGTGCTCGTCGGTGATATCGCCGACGATCTCCTCCAGAATATCCTCAAGGGTCACCAGGCCCTGCACCTCGCCATATTCATCCACCACCAGCGCGATCTGCGTCTTGCGGCGGCGGAACGCCTTGAGTTGCTCGGACAACGGGCGCGTTTCCGGCACAAACCAGGCCGGCGCCGTCAGCGCGGCGATGTCGACCTTGGCGGCATCGCCGTCGACCGCGTGCAGCGCGCGCAGCAGATCCTTCACGTGCAGGATGCCGACGATGTTCTCCGGATTGCCGCGCCACAACGGCAGCCGCGTGACCGGCGAGGCGATCACGCTGTTGACCACCGTCGCGGGCGGGTCGTCGGCGTTGAGCGTGAGCATGTTGGTGCGATGGATCATCACGTCGGAGATCACCAGCTCGCGCAGATCGAGCACGCCGCCGAACATGTCGCGGTCGTGCGACTCCACATCGCCCTCGCGGTGCAGCAGGTCGACCGCGCCGCGCAGCTCCTCGCGCGCCGACAGCACCTGCTGATCCTCGCCCACCGTCATGCCGAAGTGTTTGAGGATCCAGCGCACCAGCGCCTCGACCGCCATCAGTACCGGGCCGAACAAGCGTACGAACCAGTACATTGGCCGCGCCACCGCCAGCGCCATGCGGTCGGGCGCGTTGAAGGCGGCGGTCTTTGGCAGAATCTCCGCGAACACCACCACGACCACGGTCATCACCACCGTGGCGTAGATCACGCCGACGTCGCCGAACCAGGCCAGCAGCACGCCGGTCGCCAGCGCGGAGGCCGCGATATTGACCGCGTTGTTGCCGAACAGCAGCGCGCCCAACAGCCGTTCACGCTGTTCAAGCAGGCGGTTGACGATGCCGGCCCGGCGATTGCCGTGCTTCTCCAGACGCATCATGCTGGCGCGCGAGGAGGCGGTGAGCGCCGTCTCGCTGCCGGCGAAAAAGGCCGACAGCAGCAGGCAGAAGATGACGATGACGAGGGAAATCCAGTCGATCGCGGTCATTTTCGTTCATGCATGATCTTGTCCGAAAACCGGTTGCCACTTTTCGGGATCATGCGCTCGGGTTGGAAAGTTTGTCGGCGAGAAACGCGCGCACCTCGGCCGCGTCGACGTCGTTCTCGACGAAGGCCTGGCCGATGCCGCGCACCAGGATGAAGGTGAGCTTGCCGCGCTTCACTTTCTTGTCTTGCGCGATCCAATCCATCAAGGCGTCGAGGCCGGGCACGCCGCCGGGAACCTGTTTAATCTGGGTGGGCAGGCCGACCGCCGCAAGATGCGCGCAAGCGCGCGCGGCGTCGGCGGCCGAGATCAGCCCGCGCCGGGCGGAGAATTCGAACGCCAGGGCAATGCCGAGCGCCACCGCCTCGCCATGCAGCAGACGGTCGGAAAAACCGCAGCCGGCCTCGAAGGCATGACCGAAGGTGTGGCCGAGATTGAGCAGCGCGCGCTCAGCCGTTTCGCGCTCGTCGCGCGCGACGATGCCGGCCTTGCCGCGGCAGCAGACCGCGATGGCCTGTTCGCGTCCGGCACCTCCGGCGAAGACGTCGCGCCAGTTCGCCTCCAGCCAGGAGAAGAAGGCGGCGTCGCCGAGCAATCCGTATTTCGCCATTTCGGCATAGCCGGCGCGGAAGTCGCGCGCCGGCAGCGTGTCGAGCAGCGCGGTGTCGGCGATCACCAAAACCGGCTGATGAAAGGCGCCGATCAGGTTCTTGCCCTGGCGCGAATTGATGCCGGTCTTGCCGCCGACCGAGCTGTCCACTTGCGCCAGCAGCGTTGTCGGCACCTGCACGAAATCGAGCCCGCGCCGCACGCTGGCCGAAGCATAACCGGCCAAATCGCCGATGACGCCGCCGCCGAGCGCCACCACCAGATCGCCGCGTTCGATGCGCGCCGCGATGATCGCTTCGCACACGGTCTCGAAGGTGGCGTAGCTCTTCGAGCCCTCGCCCGGCGCCACCACGATCGCCGTGCTCTCGATGCCGGCGGCCTTGAGTGCCATCTGGCAGGCCGTGAGATGTTGCCGCGCAACGTTCGCGTCGGTGACGATGGCGCACTTGGCGGACGCGCGCAGCGCCTTGATACGCGCGCCCAAAGTCGCGAGCTGGCCGCGGCCGATGACGATGTTGTAGGCGCGCGCGCCCAGCGCCACCGGCACCACGATCGGTTCGCTGGCCTTGAGCGGCGCGGTCATGGCTGCCGCTCCTGCGCGGGCGCGAGCTTGAGATGGTCGGCCAGCGCGCCGATGAGCTCGTCGACGATGATCTCGTGCGGCTCGTCGCGCGACTGCACGATGATGTCGGACATTGAATAGACCGGTTCGCGCAGCGGCAGCAGGTCATGCATCTTGTTGGCCAGCGGACGGTCGTTGCGCCGCTTGGTGCGTTTCATCAGCACCTCGAGATCGGCCTTCAGCCAGACCGAGATGCCCTTGATGTGGATGAGGTCGCGGGTGCGCTGGGTCATCACCGCGCCGCCGCCGGTGGCCAGCACCTGCGGGCCGCTGTCCAGCAGCCGCGCGATCACGCGCGCCTCGCCGTCGCGGAAATATTGCTCGCCGTGCTTGACGAAAATCTCGGCGATGGTCATGCCGGCGGCAGCCTCGATCTCGCTGTCGGCGTCGACAAAATCGATGCCGAGCCGGGCGGCGAGCCGGCGCCCGATCGACGACTTGCCGGCGCCCATCATGCCGACCAGCACGATGGAGCGGCGGTCGAGCGCGCGCACAATGGCAGTTTCCAGGCCGTTTTCCGCAGGCTTTTGCAGGGCGCCGTTAACCATGAGGGCTTTCCATTTCCCGATCCCGGTTCCATATACCAGAATCGCAACCGCGGCGATGGCGACCCTTGCCAGGCTGGGCAACGTGGTCGTAACTCTTGAATGTTAGGCCGTTGCGGACGACCGCCGGATATCGATCATGCCGAGCCTGTTCAGATTCCTCGTGTTCATGGGCCTGCTCTGCGGGATCGGCTATGTCGCGGTGTTCGCGCTCGCCACCTTCGTGAAATACCCGCAGCGCGAGATCGTCGTCACCGTCCCGCCCGACAAGTTCCTCAAGCATCAGCGCTGAGGCGGCGATGGCCCCGCGCGCATGATCCCGAAAGTGGGAACCGGTTTTCGGATCAGATCATGCGCAAAAAGCCAAAAGCAAACGACGACGCACTGGTCGAACTGTTCCTCGACATGCAGGCGGCCGAGCGCGGCGCCGGCCAAAATACCCTGGACGCCTACCTCAACGATCTCGCCGATCTGGCCGCGCATCTGCGCGCCGCCGGCCGCGGCATCGCCAATGCCTCGACCGACGACCTGCGCGCTTTCCTCGCCAGCCTGGCCGAGCGCGGCTTTGCCGCCGCCTCGCTGGCGCGGAGGCTGTCGGCGCTGCGCCAGCTCTATCGCTTCCTCTACGCCGAAGGAAAACGTGGCGACGATCCGGCCGCCGTGCTGGAAGGGCCCAAGCGCGCGCGCTCGCTGCCGAAAATCCTCAGCATCGCCGAAGTCGACGCGCTGCTGGCGCGGGCGCGCGAGCACGCCGAGAATGCCGAGCAAGCGCCAGCCGCACGCCTGCGCGCGACGCGGCTGCTCTGCCTGCTGGAGGTCGTCTACGCCACCGGCCTGCGCGTCTCCGAGCTGGTGGCGCTGCCGGCGACCGCCGCGCGGCGCGACCAGAAGATGTTGGTGGTGCGCGGCAAGGGCGGCAAGGAGCGGCTGGTGCCGCTCAACAGGGAAGCCAAGCGCGCCATGGCCGAGTACCTCAAGCTGCGCGAAGCGGCCAAGCATGACGCCAAATCGAAATGGCTGTTCCCTTCCTTCGGCGAGAGCGGCCATCTCAGCCGCCAGCATTTCGCCCGCGACTTGAAGGCGCTGGGCGCGGCTTGCGGCCTCGCGCCGGCGCGCCTGTCGCCGCACGTGCTGCGCCACGCCTTCGCCAGTCATCTGCTGCACAACGGCGCCGATCTGCGCGTGGTGCAGATTTTGCTCGGCCACGCCGATATCTCCACCACGCAGATCTATACCCACGTGCTGGAAGAACGCCTGAAGGCGCTGGTGCGCGACCTGCATCCGCTGGCGGATGGGTAGCCGGTGCAGGTCGCGTAAAACTCATATTAACCCGCTTGCTTGACTCATGGCCTTTGTCCGGGTCACCTCGCCCTTTCACATCCCTGCCGGGACCCCATGCTAGCCGGAACCATGCGCACCTACCTCGATTTCGAAAAACCGGTGGCCGAGCTGGAGGCCAAGGTCGAGGAACTGCGCGCCATGGCCGAGAGCGGCGACGCCGTCTCGGTCGGCGATGAGATCAACAAACTCGAGGGCAAGGCAGCGCTGGCGCTCAAGGAGCTCTATGCCGAGCTCACCCCCTGGCAGAAGGCGCAGGTGGCGCGCCATCCGCAGCGGCCGCACTGCCTGGACACTATCGCCGGCCTGATCGACGGCTTCATCCCGCTCGCCGGCGACCGCAAATTCGGCGACGACCCGGCCATCGTCGCCGGCTTCGGCCGCTTCCGCGGCGACAGCGTCTGCGTCATCGGCCACGAGAAGGGCTCCGACACCGAAAGCCGGCTCAAGCATAATTTCGGCATGGCGCGGCCGGAGGGCTATCGCAAGGCGGTGCGGCTGATGGAGATGGCCGACCGCTTCAACATTCCGCTCATCACGCTGGTCGATACCGCCGGCGCCTATCCCGGCATCGGCGCCGAGGAGCGCGGCCAGGCGGAAGCCATCGCGCGCTCGACCGACGTCTGCCTCGGCTTGAGCGTGCCGAGCGTGACGGTGATCCTGGGCGAAGGCGGCTCCGGCGGCGCCATCGCGCTCGCCACTGCCAACCGCGTGTTGATGCTGGAGCACGCCATCTATTCGGTGATCTCGCCGGAAGGCGCCGCCTCGATCCTGTGGCGCGACACCGCCAAGGCGCAGGAAGCCGCCACCAACATGAAGATCACGGCGCAGGACATGGTGCGCTTCGGCGTCATCGACGCCGTGGTGACCGAGCCGGTCGGCGGTGCGCACCGCGATCCGCAGGCGGCGATCGCGTCCATCGGCGAGGCGGTGGCCAACGCGCTCGGCGAACTGCGCGGCCTCGACCGCGAAACCGTGCGCAAGCTGCGGCGGGAGAAGTTCCTGGCGATGGGACGGAATATGGGGAAGCTGGCGGGGTAGGCGCTACGCCGCGCGTGCCTTGGCGGTCGGAATCTTGGCGATCTCCACGGCCTCATGGCTCGAGACGCGCCTATCGGCGCTCCTCACCATGAGGAGATAGAAAGGAGCCCCGCATACCCCCTCCGCCACAATTCTTACCCTATCCGTAACCATTTACCTTTGCTTTACCATAGGCTTACCCGCCTGCCGGGGATGGCTGCTTTGCCTTGCCCATGCCACATCTTATGGATAACGATATGTCAATGAGGGCCCGCCGCTTCGGGGAGTACAGCGTTTGAGCCGACCCTATTTGCGCGCGCTGCTGGCTGGCGCGGCTGTGGCCGCGGCGATTGCCCTTGCCGGCTGCAATCCCAGCGACGTGCCGATCACCGGCCGCTCGCAGGCGCCGCTGTCCGAAAAAATGCTCGCCGACATCGAGGCGAAGCAGATGGACAAGACCTCCCCCATCCTCGCCCGCATCTTCAAGGAAGAGGCCGAGATGGAGGTGTGGAAGCAGAACCGCGACGGCAATTACGCGCTGCTCAAGACCTACCCGATCTGCCGCTGGTCGGGCGATCTCGGCCCCAAGAAGAAGGAAGGCGACCGCCAGGCGCCGGAGGGCTTCTACACCATCACCCCCGGGCAGATGAATCCGGCGTCCAATTACTACCTCGCCTTCAACACCGGCTTCCCCAACAGCTACGATCGCGCCTGGGGCTACACCGGCTCCGAGCTGATGGTGCACGGCGACTGCTCCTCGCGCGGCTGCTACGCCATGACCGACGAGCAGATTCAGGAAATCTACGCGCTGGCGCGCGAGAGCTTCTTCGGCGGCCAGAAGGCGTTCCAATTGCAGGCCTTCCCGTTCCGCATGACCGCGCTGAACATGGCCAAGCACCGCAACAATCCCAACTACGCCTTCTGGAAGATGCTGAAGGAAGGCCACGACCATTTCGAAGCCACCCATCAGGAGCCGAAGGTCGCGGTCTGCGAGAAGCGCTACGTGTTCGACGCCGCCACGCCTGAAAATGCCTCCAAGCCGCTGTCGTTCAATTCAAAAGGCAAAT
>JACQDO010000227.1 GCA_016201085.1 Hyphomicrobiales bacterium
GGTAACAAGCGGATGACGCGGTGGCTGGTCGGAGCGGTCGTTCTGGCCGTCGCCGAATGCGCGGCGGTGGTCGCGCTCGACGTCTCGCTCATCAGTTCCGCCCAGGCGCAGTTTTTCGGCGACGACCGCTACGGCACCAAGCGTTACCGACCGGGCGGCGGATTCTTCGACGATCTGTTCGGGCCCTCCAACCGACGCAATTTTGAAAGCGATACCTCGCCGGCCGTCGACAATTCGCGCGCGCCGAGCCCGCGCAAGCCGGACCCCAAGGCCGAACCGGTGACGCCGACCACGTCGATCGTAGTGATGGGCGACGGCATGGCCGACTGGCTCGCTTATGGCCTGGAAGACGCATTTGCCGACGCGCCGGAAGTTGCCATCCTGCGCAAGAACAAACTCCACTCCGGCCTGCTGCGCTATGAAGCCAAAGGCGATCTCGACTGGTGGCACGTCGCGCGCGATCTGCTGACGCCCGGCCAACAAGGACAACGCGCAGAACAAGGGTACGGCTGAAAAAGACGCCGAAGATCCGGATCAGCCGTCGATTATCACGCCCGAACCGAAACCGGGGCTGCGCGCCAACGGTATCATCGAATTCCGCACCGAAAAATGGGCGGAGATCTATTCGCGGCGTATCGACGAGACGGTGGCGGCGCTCAAGAGCAAGGGCGTGCCGGTATTCTGGGTCGGCCTGCCGGCGATCCGCGGCCCGAAGGCGACCGCCGACACGGTCTATCTTAACGATCTCTTTCGCGCGCGCGTCGAACGTGCCGGCGCGGTCTATATCGACGTGTGGGACGGCTTCGTCGACGAAGCCGGCAAGTATTCGAATTTCGGCCCGGACTTCGAAGGCCAGATGCGCCGGCTGCGTTCGAACGACGGCGTTTATTTCAGCAAATACGGCGCGCGCACGCTCGCGCACTACGTCGAGCGCGAAGTGCGCCGCTATATGAGCAACCGCTCGCTGCAGATTTCGCTGCCGAGCGGACCAACTGCACCGCAGCCCGCCGATGTCAAATCCAAGGAGCGGCCGCTGGCGGGACCGGTATTGCCGCTGACGGTGGCGCCGTCGAATTCCGAAGAACTGGTCAGCGGCTCCGGCGCCGGCGTGGTGCATGGCGATGCCATCGCCTCGCGCGTGCTGGTCAAGGGCGAGCCGGTGGCGGCGCCCGCCGGCCGCGCCGACGATTTCGCCTGGCCGCGCGGCAGCGCCACCACGGCCGCGCCGCCGGTGGCGACGGTACCGGCGGGCGCCGCTGCCGCTGCCGCAGCGGTGACGGTCACTCCGCCCATCCAGACCGCGCCGGTCGAGGCCAGGAGCAGTGGCGACGCCAAGGCGTCGGAAAGCGTCGCGCCTAAGCCCAAGCGCGAACCGCAGCAGAACGTACCGCGTCCGCCGCAGGCGATCCCTCGTTCGGGCGGCCCGCTCGGCTGGCTGCGCTAAGCGCGCAACTCAGCGCGGCAGCGTTGTAGATCCCATGAGAAATTTGTCGACCGCGTGCGCGGCCTGGCGGCCTTCGCGGATCGCCCACACCACCAGCGACTGGCCGCGCCGCATGTCGCCGGCGGCGAACACCTTGGGCACCGAGGTCAGATAGCGCTCGGTGTCGGCGTTGACGTTGCCGCGCGGATCGAGTGCGACGCCGAGCGTCTTGAGCAGCCCCTCGTGCACCGGATGCACGAAGCCCATGGCGAGCAGCACCAGATCGGCCTCGATCTCGAATTCGCTGCCGGCGACCGGCTGTAACTTGGCGTCGACATGCACGCAGTGCAGCGTCTTTACCCGGCCATTGTCGCCGGTGAATTTCTGCGTCAGCACGGCGAAGTCGCGCTTGGCGCCTTCCAGATGGCTAGACGAGACGCGCAGCTTGAGCGGCCAGTCCGGCCAGGTGAGCTGCTTGTTCTCATGCTCGGGCGGCTGCGGCATGATCTCGAAATTGGTGACCGACACCGCGCCCTGACGGATCGAGGTGCCAATGCAGTCGGAACCGGTATCGCCGCCACCGATCACCACGACTTTTTTGCCGGTAGCGAGAATGGGCTCGACCGGCCCAAGCGGCTCGTTGCTCACGCGCCGGTTCTGCTGCGGCAGGAAGTCCATGGCGAAATGGATGCCCTTGAGCTCACGCCCCGAGATCGGCAGGTCGCGCGGCTTCTCGGCGCCGCCGGCCAGCACCACCGCGTCGTGCTCCTTGAGCAGCTGCTCGGCCGGCACATTGACGCCGACATCGGCGCCGTAATGGAACTGCACGCCTTCGCCCTGCATCTGTTCGATTCGGCGGTCGACATGGACTTTCTCCATCTTGAAATCGGGAATGCCGTAGCGCAGCAGGCCGCCGGCCTTGGCCCAGCGCTCGTAGACATGCACTTCGTGGCCGGTGCGCGCGAGTTGCTGCGCGCAGGCAAGGCCGGCCGGGCCGGAGCCAACCACGGCGACTTTCTTGCCGGTCTTGTGCGCGGCGACATCCGGTTTTAGTCCCTGCGCGATGGTGCGGTCGGCAATCTCGCATTCGATGGTCTTAATGGTGACCGGGTTGTCGTCGATGTTGAGCGTGCAGGACGCCTCGCATGGCGCCGGACAGACGCGGCCGGTCACTTCAGGAAAATTATTGGTCGAGTGCAGGTTGCGCGCGGCCTCGTCCCAGTTGCCGCGATAGACCAGGTCGTTCCAGTCCGGGATCTGGTTGTTGACCGGGCAGCCGGTGGGCGCGCCGGTGATGCGGGAGACCCCGTGGCAATAGGGCACGCCGCAGTCCATGCAGCGCGCGGCCTGCTTGCGCACGTCGTCTTCGGCCAGCGGCAGGACGAATTCGTGCCAATGCTTGATGCGTTCGGCGACCGGCTGATAGTCGCGGTCGTCGCGTTCGATTTCGAGAAAGCCGGTGACCTTACCCATACTACTCCGCGGCCTGCATCGTGGCGGCCTTCTCCTTTGCCATCTCAGCAAGCGCGCGGCGGTATTCGACCGGCATCACTTTTCTGAACAGAGGACGATAATGTTTCCAATCGGCGAGGATGTCGGCGGCGCGCTTGGAACCGGTATAGCGCGCATGGTTGGAGATCAGCACGAACAGCCGCTCGGCATCCTTGCAGGTCATGTCGGCCAGCACGTCGACACGGCCGTGCGACTCGAGCTCGCTGGCGAATTCCTGCTCGGCGATCTGTTCTTCTTCCGGCACCGGCTCGAGCTCGACCATTGCCATGTTGCAACGGGATTTGAAGGTGGAATCCTCGTCGATCACATAGGCGATGCCGCCCGACATGCCGGCGGCGAAATTGCGCCCGGTGCGCCCTAACACCACCACCACGCCGCCGGTCATGTATTCGCAGCAATGGTCGCCGGCGCCTTCGATCACGGCGATGGCGCCGGAGTTGCGTACGGCGAAACGCTCGCCTGCCACGCCGCGGAAATAGCATTCGCCTTGAATAGCGCCGTACAGCACGGTGTTGCCGACGATGATCGATTCCTCCGGCACGATACCGGAATCGGCCGGCGGCCGGATGATCAGCCGCCCGCCCGACAGGCCCTTGCCGACATAGTCGTTGGCGTCGCCGTCGAGCTCGAAGGTGATGCCGCGCGCCAGCCAGGCGCCGAAGGTCTGCCCGGCGGTGCCGGTGAAGCGCACATGGATGGTGCCGTCGGGCAGGCCCTGATGGCCGTAGCGCTTGGCCACTTCGCCCGACAGCATGCCGCCGACCGTGCGGTCGATGTTGCGGATGACGGTTTGCAGGCGCACCGGCGCGCCGCGGTCGAGCGCTGCCTGCGATTCGGCGATCAGCTTGCGGTCGAGGATGTCGTGGATCTTGTGATCCTGCGGCTCGCATTTGTAGATCGCGGTCGAGGCCAGCGCCGTCGGCTTCATGAACAGCTTGGAGAAGTCGAGGCCCTTGGCCTTCCAATGCTCCACCAGCTTGCGCTGGTCGAGCATGTCCATCTGGCCGACCATCTCGTTGAAGCTGCGGTAGCCGAGCGCGGCCATCTGTTCGCGCACTTCCTCGGCGACGAAGAAGAAATAGTTGATGATGTGCTCGGGCTGGCCTTTGAAGC
>JACQDO010000052.1 GCA_016201085.1 Hyphomicrobiales bacterium
TCATGGCGCTGATCGAGGAAATCAGCCCCAGACAGATCAGCGTGCCGACGATGACCCCGCCGCGCGCGCCGAAAATATGCTCGCCGACGACGGTGGCGACCTGGATCTGGCCCGCGAACTTTTCGATCGGCGTGGTGGTGAGAAACACGGCGTTGAGGGCCACGTACAGCACCAGCACGATAGCGACGCCCGCGAACAGCGCGCGCGGCAGCGTTCGGTTTGGCTCGTGAATTTCGCCGATGATGTAGGTCGACGCGTTCCAGCCGGAATAGGCATACATCACGAAGGCCAAGTTGATGGCGAAGGCGGCGCTGACGATCTGGCCGAAATCGCCGCTGGCCGGCGCAAACGAGATCGGCTGCGGCTGGCCGGCCGCGAAGCCGGCAATGACAAAGATGACGATGGGCACGAGCTTGATCACGGTCGACACGTTCTGGAACGCCGAGCCGTAGCGAATGCCGCACAGGTGGAAGATCGTCACCAGCCAGGTCACGCCCAGGCCGAGCGCCAGCGGCGATATGCCGGGCAGCAGCGGCTTGGCGTATTCGCCGAAGGCCATGGCGGCGAGCGCGACCGGTGCCGCGAAGCCGACCGTGGCCGACAGCCAGCCGGCGAGAAAGCCGAATACCGAATGATAGGTGCGCAGCAGGAAATTATATTCGCCGCTCGAGCGCGGAAACATGGCGGCGAGTTCGGCGTAGCAAGTCGCCCCGCAGAACGCCACGATGCCGCCGACCACCCACAGCAGCATCAGGGAGAAGCCGGAGCCGATGGTCTGCACCTGAAAGCCGAGGCTGGTGAACACGCCGACGCCGACCATGTCGGCGACTACGATGGCCGTGGCCGCGAACGTCGTAACGCTTGCGTCCGTAACCTTGCTCGAACTTGGACCGGTCACCCACACGCTCCCGCAACGCAAGAAATCGTAGTTTATGCAATATTAACCGTGCCGGTGGGATTTATTTAACGCCCACGAAATGAGTGCATTTGAATTAAATGCAAACCTTTCGGGCAAAGTACCGTTTGGCAAGGAACGCCGATAGACTCGAATGGGCCGCCCGAGTTTTGCGGCAATCGGCGGCCAAGATGGTGCCTTGGGTCCCGGTATGGCTTTGGAAATTTTGAAGAAAACAGGCATTGGCGAGGCGGCGCATCGGCGCTGGCGCGGCGCCGGCGGGCGTCGCGCCGGCTTCGGCCTGCTGCTGACTTTGCCGCTCGCATTGCTTGTTGTTCCGCTGCCACAGAGCGGCGCTAATTCGCAGCCGATCGCGCCGCTTGCCCGCCCGGCGCACCGGCCGGTCGTCGAACTCATCGCGCAACGGCAGCCGCCGGCCGGCACCGCGGCGCGATTGCAAACCGCGCACACGCGCGCGCAACCGCAAAAGCAGCCGCCGCGCGCCGCGCCGCTGGCGCAGGCGAAAACCGAAATCGTCAAATTCGCCAGCGCGCCTTTCCCTTACGAGGGCACGGTGCCGGGCAGCGACGAGCCGTTCCTGAACGTGATCAAGGACAAGCGCAAAGGCCATCGCACGGCGCGCGGCGCGGTGCTCTGGCAAGACACGGTCTTCAACGACAGCCGGGTGCTGCTGCACATGCCGAGCGGCTTCGACATCAACCGCCCCGCGGTGATGGTGGTCTATTTCCATGGCCACGGCGCCGAGCTGTCGCGCGACGTGCTCGGCCGGCAGAACGTGCCGGAACAGATCTCGGCCTCCGGCGTGAATGCCGTGCTGGTGGCGCCGCAATTTGCCGTCGATGCGCACGATTCGAGCGCCGGCCGCTTCTGGCAGCCGGGCGGCTTCGCGCGCTTTCTCAACGAGGCCAGCAAGAAACTGGCCAAGCTTTACGGTCCGCAGGTCAACGCCAAGAGATTCGCCAATATGCCGGTGATCATCGTCGCCTACAGCGGCGGCTATTTGCCGGCGGCCTGGAGCATCCGCAACGGCGGCCTCGGCACGCGTCTGCGCGGTCTGGTGCTGCTCGACGCGCTGTACGGCGAGCTCGGCCACTTCGCCGCCTGGATCAAGAACTCGAGGTCGGCGTTCTTCGTCAGCGCCTATACCAGTTCGACACGCCGGCAGAACCTCGAACTCGCCAGAATTCTGGACGAGAAGAACGTGCGTTACAGCGCCGATATCGGCGACAAGCTCTGGCGTGGCCGCAACGTCTCTTTGTTGCCGACCGGCGAGGACGTCAACCACCAGGATTTCGTGACCAACGCCTGGACCAGCAATCCGATCGCGGACATTTTGAACAAGCTCAATTGAGTTTGAATCGCCGGCGCGGTTTATTCCGCCCGCTATTTCTTCTTCGCCGCGTCCATGTCGTGGATGATGCCCGCCCAACGCTCCGTTTCGCTGCGGATGAAGCGGCGAAAATCCTCCGGGCTGCCGCCGAGCGCGTCCAATCCCTGCACGTGCAGTTGCTTCAACAAGTCCGCATCCTTAAGCGCGTCGTTGGTCGCTGTGGCAAGCTTGTCGATGACCGCAGCCGGCGTACCGGCCGGCGCCATGATGCCGAACCAGACGCCGGTATCGAAGCCGGGCAGCGCCGTTTCGGAGATCGTCGGCAGCTCGGGGGCGGCGCTGGCGCGTTTGGTCTGCGTGGTGGCCAGCGCCTTCACAGTGCCCTGGTTGATATGCCCGAGCACGGTCGAGGCCGGCGAGAACATGAGCTGAATGCGGCCGGCGATGAGGTCGGTAAGCTGCTGGGCGCTGCCGGGATAGATCACGGCGGTCATTTGGATGCCGGCCATCTTTTTGAACAGCTCGGCCGTCAGTTGCGGCCCGCTGCCGATGCCGGAGGCGCCGTATAGCAACTCACCGGGTTTTTGCTTGGCGAGCGCGATCAGGCCTTTGACGTCGCCGACACCGAGCGTCGGATTGACCACGAGGATATTCGGGATCGAGCCGACCAAAGCGACCGGCGCCAGGTCCTTCTCGAAATTGGCGCCCTTGCCGGGCATCAGCGAGGTATTGATCGTGGCGGCGACCGTCGCCAGCAGCAAAGTGTAGCCGTCCTTCTGAGCATGCGCGACGTATGCGGTGGCGATCAAGCTGCTGGCGCCGGGCCGGTTCTCCACGATCACCGACTGGCCGAGGAGGTGGCCGAGCTCGTGGCCGACGATGCGGGCGGTGATGTCGCCGCTGGAGCCGGCGGCGAAACCGACGATCAGGCGGATCGGGCGCGTCGGGTAGCTCTCCTGCGCCGATGCGGGAAGCGGCAGGAGCGGCAACAAGGCGGCGACGAGGAGAATGAGTCTGCTTAACAGAGCCATTGTCAGGATTTTTTCTTGTTTTTGTCGGCGTCGCGCACCGGCGTTTCCGGTGTGAGGCCGCCGCGCCGGCGCGCGCTGGTCTCGGCACCGCTAACCTCCCACGCGCCGTCCACTGCGCGCTTTGCATAAACATCATAGCGCTCGTCCCAATCGCCGAGCGAATAGCCATGCCAGGGCGGCTGCGGCGTGATCGCCGGCAGGCCCAATTCGTCCCAGATGACGCGCGCCTTCTCCATGAACTCGCGGCCGGGCAAAGCGAGCGGCGGCGCGCTCGCCTTTAGCGTGGCGTCGATCAGAATGGTGGAATCCTCGCGCTTGCCGGATTTCGGCCCGTGCCCGGCCGACCGGTACGGCGCGACCTGCACGTCGATGCCAGGGTCGGAACGATAGGCCAGCGACCAGAACACCGCGTCGGTGTTGGTCGGATCGATGTCCTCGCTCACCGCGATGCACATCTTGCCGCAGTCGGCGCGTAAGCTGGCGGCGCCGCGCAAAGCCCGCCAAATTTCGGTGCGCGCGGTGCCGTGCGCGAACTGCACGAAGATCACCTTGCGCAAATTGGTGAGCGGCTCGTGCATCGCCACGCGCTTGACGCCGCGGATGCCGAGCTGGTCGCGCAGATGCGTGAGGAACATCGGCTCGAACGCCACCTTCTTCATCACGCTCGATTCGCTCGGCGTCACCTGGCTGATAATGGAGACGAACACCGGGCTACGCTTGTGCGTGATGGCGGTCACCCGCATCGACATGTTGAAGTCCTCGAGCGCGACATGGCCGTGGCTTTCGCCGAACGGACCTTCCGGCTCGAGCAGCTCGCTGTCGATCAGGCCTTCGATGACGATTTCGGCGTCGGCCGGCACGTTGAGATCGACGCTTAGCGCGCGCGCGATGCGGATGGGCGCTCCGGCCAGCCCGCCGGCCACCGCCATCTCGTCCTGGTCGATGGCGAGCTTCTGTGGGCCGGTAAACAGCACCACCGGCGCGCAGCCGATGACGATGGCGCAGGGCATCGGCTCCTTGCGTTTCTGATACTTGCGCCAGTGCAGATAACCGCCGGCGCCGCCGGGGCGCGACGACATGCGCACGCCCAGCCGGTCGGTGGCCTTGAGCGCGGCGCGATAGGTGCCCATGTTCTGCACGCCGGTTTCCGGATCGCGCGTGATGCAGAGCGTGGCGGTCAGATACGGCGCGGAATCGAAGCCGGGCGTCGATACCGGCACCGGCAGGCGCGCCAGTCCATTGCCGGGCCCGCGCAAGGCGTCGCCTTTGATGACGACCTCCTGGCAGGGCGCCGATGTGGTCATCACTGGCGCGATCGGATGGGCGACCGCGCGCAGCCAGGCCTTGCCGATATCCTCGACCGCGCAGCCCATGCCGGCGGCGTAGATTTGCGGCGAGGCGCCGAGCGCGCCGACCGCCACCGGAATGTCGTAGCGGCGGCCGGAGCCATCCACGACATTGGTGAACAGGAAGGCGCGGCGGTCGTCCTCGCGCAGGCCGCCCTGGAACTGCCAGCGCACCAGCGGATGCAGCTCGCGGTCCTTGTCGATGGCGCGCTCGATGCGCGTCACCAGCCCGCGCGCCTCCAGCGCGCGCAGATGCGCCTGAAAATCCACGGGCGGGCCCGCGGCGGCCGTCGCGCTGTCGGTCTTGGCTTTGGCTTTATCCAGCATTGCAGGCGGCTCGTCGCAAGGAGCGGGCAGTGTACAACAACGGCCGTGCGCTCACACCTGCAGATAGCGCTGGCGCACGCTCGGGTCGGCGGCCAATTGCGCCGAGGTGCCGGTCCAGGCGACCTCGCCCTTTTCCAGCACGACATGGCGGTCGGCGAGCTTGAGGAGCGCGTCGAGGTGCTTGTCGACCAGCAGGATCGACTGGCCCTCGGCCTTCAGGCGCGCCAGGCAGGCCCAGATTTCGGCGCGCAGCAGCGGCGCCAGGCCCTCGGTCGCCTCGTCGAGGATCAGCAGGCTGGGGTTGGTCATCAGCGCGCGGCCGATCGCCAGCATCTGCTGCTCGCCGCCGGAGAGCTCGTCGCCCAGGTGGCCGCGGCGCTCGGCCAGCTTGGGGAAGAATTGGTAGACGCGCTCCAGCGTCCAACGCGGGGCGCCGAAACGCGCCGCGGAAGTTGCGACCAGGTTCTCCTCGACGCTCAGCGTGGTGAACACCTCGCGGCCTTCCGGCACGAGACCTAAGCCCGCCTGCGCGATGCGGTAGGGCGGCAGGCCGACCAGCGAGCGGCCGTCGAAGCTCGCTTGCCCGCCGGTGGCCGGCAGCAGGCCCATCAGCGTGCGGATGGTCGTGGTCTTGCCCATGCCGTTGCGGCCGAGCAGGGTGACGACTTCGCCTGATTGAATCGAGAAACTCACGCCGAAGAGGACCTGCGAGGGTCCGTAGGCGGCGCACAGCTTGTCGACCGTCAGCATCGCCTCACTCCATCTCTTCGCCGAGATAGGCGGCGACGACTTGGGGATCGGCGCGCACGGCGTCCGGTGTGCCGCTGGTGAGGATTTGGCCGTAGAGCAGCACCGAGATGCGGTCGGCGAGCGCGAACACGGCGGTCATGTCATGCTCGACCAGCAGAATGGGAAAGCGCCCCTTCAGCCGCGACAGCACGTCGATCAATTGGTCGGTTTCGTCGCGGCCGACGCCGGCCATCGGCTCGTCGAGCAGCAGCAGTTTTGGTTGCATGGCGAGCGCAATCGTCAGTTCGAGCGCACGCTTTTCGCCATGCGAGAGATGGCCGGCAAGCCGGTGGGCACACGTGGTGAGGCCGATCTCGTCGAGCGCGGCCATCGCCGGCTCGTTGAGCGCGCGCTCCGCCGCCGCTTCACCGACGAAGCGGAAGCTCGATCCCATGCGGGCCTGTACGGCAAGCGCGACATTCTCCAGCACGGAGAAGCCGGGCAGGATCGAGGTGATCTGAAACGAGCGCGCCATGCCGAGCTTGGCGCGCTCCGGCACCGGCAATGCCGTGACGTCGCGGCCGGCAAAGACGACGCAGCCGGAATCGGCCGGAAGCAGTCCGGAAATCAAGTTGATCAGCGTGGTCTTGCCGGCGCCGTTGGGGCCGATGACGGCATGCAGTTCGCCTGCCGCCACCTCGAAGTTTAAATTGCGGGTGACGGCGAGGCCGCCGAAATTCTTGTTCAGCCCTTCCAGACGCAGCACCGGCGCGGTCATGTTGGCCGCTCCGTGCGCTGCTTGCGCCATCCCGACGTCACCAGCGCCGCCAGACCGAGTAGGCCGCCGCGCGCCAGCAGCACGACCAGCACCAGCAGCGGGCCAAAGATCATCTTCCAGTTTTCGGTCAGGCCGGACAGATATTCGCCCAGCAGCGAATAGGCCAGCGTGCCGACGATAGCGCCATGTAGCGTGCCGAGCCCGCCGAGGATGATCATGATGATCAATTCGCCGGAACGCTGCCATGACATGTAAGCCGGGCTGACGAAATCGGTGGCGTTGGCGAGCAGGAAACCGGCCAGCCCGCCGAGCGCGCCGGAGATGGCATAGGCGGTCAGCTGATAGCGGTAGACATCGAAGCCGAGCGTGGCCATGCGGGTGGCGTTCTCGCGCGCGCCGCGGAACACGCGGCCGAAGCGCGAGACCACCAGCGTGCGGCAAAGCGCATAGCAGCCGATCAGGCAGGCCAGCACGGTGTAGTAGAACAGCCGTTCATTCTTGAACGGCGTGAGGCCGAACAAAGTGCTGCGCGCATGCATGGTGAGGCCGTCGTCGCCGCCATAGGGCGCCAGCGATGACGCCAGGAAATACGCCATTTGCCCGAACGCCAGTGTGATCATGATGAAATAGACGCCGCGCGTGCGCAGGCAGATGCTGCCGGTGAGATAGGCGAAGGCGGTTGCGGCCAAAAGCGCGACCGGCAGCGAGATCAGCACGTCGTTGATGCCGTGGCTGGCCAGGATGGCGACCGCATAGGCGCCGATGCCGATGAAGGCGGCATGGCCAAAGGAGACAAGGGCGCCAAAGCCGACAAGAAGATCAAGACCGAGCGCGGCGATGGCAAAGATCATCACCCGCATGAACAGGTCGAGCAGATATTTTTCCGCGCCGAATACGGCCGCCAGCGGCAGCAGCGCAAAGCCGAGGAAGATGGCGATCGGCAGGCGGTTCATGTCACCGCCCCTTGGGCGGAAACAGGCCCGTCGGTCGGAAATACAGCACCAGCGCCATCATCAGGTAGATCAGCATGGAGGCCAGCGCCGGCCCCACCGTGCGCGCCGGCGAGGGGCCCATGACCAGCCGCAAAATGTCGACCGAGAACGAGCGGCCGAGCGTGTCGGCGAGCCCGATCAGCAGCGCGGCGATGAAAGCGCCGCGGATCGAGCCGATACCGCCGATCACGATCACCACGAAAGCGAGAATAAGAATCGTGTCGCCCATGCCGGGCTCCACCGACAAAATCGGCGCGATCATGATACCGGCAAAGCCGGCCAGCATGGTGCCGAAGCCGAACACGATCATGAACAGCCGGCGGATATCGACGCCGAGCGCCGACACCATCGGCGCATTATTGGCGCCGGCGCGCACCAGCATGCCGAGCTTTGTCCGGCTCACCAGCAGATAGAGCATCAGCGCCACCGCCAGGCCGGACGCGATGATGACCAGGCGCCAGACCGGATAGACCAGGCCGGGCAGCAGCTCGATCGAGCCGGAAAAGGTGTCCGGGATCGGCAGGCTCAAGGGTGCCGCCCCCCAGACGAATTTCACCGCCTGGTTCAGGAACAAAATGATGCCGAAAGTGGCGATCACCTGGTCGAGGTGGTCGCGCTCGTAGAGATGGCGGAAGACGACGAATTCGAGGAACAGGCCGAACACCAGCGCGGCGATCAGCGCCAGCACGACCGCCAGCAGCGAACTGCCGGTCATGCCGTAGAACATCACCGCCAGATAGGCGCCCAGCATGTACTGCACGCCGTGCGCGAGGTTGATGAAGTTCATCACCCCGAACACCAGCGTCAGCCCGGCCGCGATCAGGAACA
>JACQDO010000228.1 GCA_016201085.1 Hyphomicrobiales bacterium
CGCGCGATGATGAAGATGCATGTTGAATTGTTGTTCGCGCCGAGGAGGGCCGCATGAGGACGATCCTGGCCGGTCTGGCGGCGCTCGCAGCGCTCGCGCTTGCCGGCTGCGACGGCGGCAAGAGCCAGTTGCTGCAAGGCTGGGTCGAGGCCGAACTGATCTTCGTCTCGCCCGACGAGCAGGGCCGCGTCGAAACGCTTAAAGTTCGCGAAGGCAGCCAGGTGGCAAAAGGCGAATTGCTGTTCACGGTCGACGACGACCTGCAGCGGGCCGACCTGGTGGTTCGGAAATCCACCGTGACCACGGCGCAGCAGGCTTTCGATCGCGCCAAGGAATTGCTCAAGACCGCCGCCGGCACGCAGAAGAATTTCGACGACGCCGAATCGGCGCTGCGCCAGGCCAATGCCAATCTGGCCTGGTCGGAAACGCGGCTGGCGCGCCGGCGCGCACTCAGCCCCGCCGAAGGTACCATCCAGCAGGTCTATTACCGGCCGGGCGAAACCGTGCCGCCCGGTCGTCCGGTGGTGGCGCTGCTGCCGCCGGGTAATCTGAAAATCCGCTTCTTTGCGCCGCAGGCGCAACTACCCGAGATCAAGTTCGGCGATAGCGTCGTCATCTCCTGCGACGGCTGCCAGCCGGGGCTGACCGGCAAAGTGAGCTTCATCGCCCGCAGCGCGGAATACACCCCGCCGGTGATCTACAGCCTGGATGAGCGCGCCAAGCTGGTGTTCCTGATCGAGGCGCGGCCCGACCAGCCGGAGAAATTCCGCGTCGGCCAGCCGGTCACCGTCAGTCTGCCGAAAGAGCCGCCGAAATGAACGGTTCCGACATCGCCATCGATGTCCACGGCCTGACCAAGAAGTTCGATGGCCGCGCGGTGGTGCGCAACCTGTCCATGCAGGTCAAGCGCGGCAGCATCTATGGCTTCCTCGGCCCCAACGGCTCCGGCAAGACCACCACCATCCGCATGCTGTGCGGCCTGCTCACGCCCGACGAAGGCACCGGCACCTGCCTGGGCTACGACATCCTGACCGAGACCGACAAGATCAAGACGCAAGTCGGCTACATGACGCAGCGCTTCAGCCTGTATGAGGATCTCTCGGTGCGCGAAAACCTGGAATTCATCGGCCGCATCTACGGCATCGCGCAGCCGGTCGCCGCCGCGCGCGCGGCGATCGAGCGGCTTGGCCTGACCGGCCGCGAGAACCAGATCGCCGGCGAACTGTCGGGTGGCTGGAAGCAGCGGCTGGCGCTCGGCGCCTGCACCTTGCCGAGCCCGCAATTGCTGCTGCTCGACGAACCGACCGCCGGCGTCGATCCCAAGGCGCGGCGCGAGTTCTGGAACGAGATCCACGCGCTCGCCGCCAACGGCCTCACCGTGCTGGTCTCCACCCATTATATGGACGAGGCCGAGCGCTGCCACGAGATCGCTTACATCGCCTATGGCGAATTGCTCGTGCACGGCACGGTCGATCAGGTGATCGCCTCGTCGCACCTGACCACCTACATCGTCAGCGGCGGGCAGGACGGCAACTTGAATGCGTTGTCCGAGCAGCTTACCGGCATGCCCGGCATCGACATGGTGGCGCCGTTCGGCACCAGCCTGCATGTGTCCGGACGCGACGCAGCCAAGCTCGATGCGGCGATCGCGCCCTATCGCAAGCGCAAGGGTCTCGACTGGCAGCGCTCCGAGCCCTCGCTCGAGGACGTGTTCATCGATCTGATGCGCCGGTCGCAGGACAATTTCCCATGACCCATCTGCTCCCGACCCAGACGGCGCGGCGTCTTCCGGGCAACGGTTTCTGGCGCAAGACCTGGGCGGTGCTGGTGAAGGAGTTCATCCAGCTCAAGCGCGACCGCGTCTCGCTGGCGATGATCGCGATGATGCCACTCGTACAGCTGATGCTGTTCGGCTATGCCATCAACACCACGCCGCGCAATCTGCCGACCGCCGTGCTGCTGCAGGAACACAACGATCTCACGCGCTCGATCCTGGCGGCGCTGGAGAATACCAAATATTTCCGTATCACCCATCTTCCGACGACCGAAGCCGAGGTCGACCAGCTGCTCGCCTCCGGCAGCGTGCTGTTCGCAATCGAAATCCCGGCGAATTTCGAGCGCGCGGTGCGGCGTGGCGACAAGCCCGCCATGCTGGTGATGGCCGACGCCACCGATCCGGTCGCCGCCGGCACCGCGCTCTCCGCGCTCGGGCAGGTTTTGCAGACCGCGCTCAGCCACGATCGCGCGATCCCCGACAGCATGAGCCTGCCGTTCGAGATTCGCACCCATGCGCGCTATAACCCGGCCGCCGTCACCCAGCTCAACATCGTGCCCGGCCTGGTCGGCACCATCCTGACCATGACCATGCTGATCTTCACCGCGCTGTCGGTGACGCGTGAGATCGAGCGTGGCACCATGGAGAATCTACTCTCCATGCCGATCACTCCGGTCGAGATCATGCTGGGCAAGATCATCCCCTATGTGATGGTCGGCTTCGTACAGGCCTCCATGATCATCGCGATCGGCGTCTTCCTGTTCGGTGTGCCGATCGTCGGCAGTCTGCTGATGCTGGCGCTGCTGTCGACACTGTTCATCACGACCAATCTGTCGATCGGCTATACCTTCTCGACCGTCGCGCAGAATCAATTGCAGGCGATGCAGATGACCCTTATGTTCTTTCTGCCCAACATTCTGCTGTCCGGCTTCATGTTCCCGTTCGCCGGCATGCCGAACTGGGCACAATGGGTCGGCGAGGCGCTGCCGTTGACGCATTACCTGCGCATCGTGCGCTCGATCATGCTGAAAGGCTCCTCGGTCGCCGACCTGCACTACGACACGGCAGCGTTGTTCGTGCTGATGTTGATCGCGATGACGATCGCCGTGACGCGGTTCAGAAGGACGCTGGATTAGGACGGCGCGCCCGCTCTCATTGATTCAACATTTTGACGGCTTCGGCGCGATTGTTTCGAGCGGTTGTGAAATTCGGATCGATCTTTAGCGCCCGATCGTAATCCGGAATGGCGCGGGCGTATTCTCCTTTGCGGTAGTACGCATTGGCCCGATTGTTATAGGCTTTGGAGCTACTCGGGTTGAGTTTGATCGCTTGATTGTAATCCGTGATGGCACGGTCATATTCACCCTTGGCGCTATACACCATGCCGCGATTGATGAAGGCCCAATCCAAATTCTTGCCCCGCCAGCGACCCGACTGAATGGCGGCGGTACAAGCACCGATCTGAATATCCCAATCGACCCCGGGGTTGCCTTTACAGTTATCCGTTATATCCCGCTGCGCCATCGCCGAACCGCCGATACCGATGATCGAAACCGCGATGGCGATCAGCATCAGAAATGCACGTGCCGTCATTGATTGACCTCCCCACTCAATGTCCGGCAAATATTGAAGCGGAAATAAATAGCGTCGGGCAAGACCCCGTGGTGTGCATTTATGAAAATTTATGCGATTTACATATGACCGCCATTGGTCATAGGCGGACTTAATGCGATGCAACGGTGGAACTGCAACGGCGGCTCACGGCCGCATTGTCACGCCGAGGCGCACATAGGGACTGGAGCGCCCGTCGGAATCGCGCGCCCAGCCGCCGGCCGCCAGCCATTCGTTTTCCTCGGTCTTCAACGCGGTGAAATGTCCGCCGAGCCGCCAATGACGATAGCCGTCGGAACCGAAATACTGAGTCTCCGGTCCGAAATAGAACTGATCGAACATGCGCCAGCCGAAGGCGAGCCGCAGCGAACGCTGGGTGGCGATCGACGACAGCGCGGCGTCACCCGCGACCATGGTCATCGCGTTCGGCTCGTACCAGAACTCGGTGGTGAAGCGCAGGCCGGTGTCATGACCGCGCAGCCGGTTGGAGGGATCGTCCGGCCACAGCCGATGTCTCTCGACATCGAGACCGAAGAATACCTTGACTTCGAGGTCGCCGCGTTTGACCCGCCAGCCGGGCATGGCCAGCAGCATGGTCTCGGCGCCAACGATCTGCCAGCCGGCAAGGAAGCCGGGCGGGTCGCCGGCGGCGCTGCCGCCGATATAGCGATAGAGCCCACCGGCGAGCACGAGCTTGAGGTTGAAACCGTCCTGCTCGAGGCCGCCCGGCGCCAGCAGCAGGCCGCCATAGGCGAAGGCGCCGTTGCGCCAAAGGTCGCGGCCGGAGAACAGCAGCGCGCGCTTTTCCTCGTCGTCGTTCGCCCGTGCGGGTGCGGCCATCATGCAGACGCAACCGACAACCAAGGCAGCGGCGACGAGCAACGCCGCGCCGATACGCCCACCGCGACACATCGAGGACCCCAAGCCTCGCGCCACCGCGCACTGGAATACCATTGCA
>JACQDO010000240.1 GCA_016201085.1 Hyphomicrobiales bacterium
CGGGCGCGAGATCGGCGCGATCGAGGCCCACTGGTCGGCGGCGGCGTCATAGACGAAGCATTTGGAATGCGGGCAGCGGTTCTGCTCGACGAAACCGCCAAACGTATAAATCTTCGTGCCAATCGACGTGCCCGCCACGTGATTGCACGGCAGCGGGAAGGGCGCTTTCAACGACCAGCTCTTGCTCGCCGGGTCGTAGACCTGATGGAAATTCTGATCGACGCGGTGCTTGGCGTAGCCGGCGATGGAGTGAATCTTGCCCTGGCATTCGATCACGGCATGCTCGCCGGTCGGGATCGGCATGCGCGGCTGCTCGACCCATTTGCCCGGATTGGCGGCCTTGGGCGCCACGCTGGTCATATAGCGCTGCTTCTCGACCGTCTTGGGGATGTCGGTGACGGTCTTGTCGTTCAGACCGAGAAAGAGCGGAAGTTCTTCTGCCATGGATCACCTCAATTTAGATTGCGCTTGAACTTATCCAAAAACCGGTTCCCACTTTTCGGGATCACATAACCAGGGACGGCGTCCCGTAATAATTTACGCGTGAGCTCGACGCCCTCGCGCGCGACGTCATAGGGCGAGCGCGCCCATTGCTCCGGATTGGGCGCCTCGTAGCTCAGATACCCTGTGTAGCCTTTTTCCGCCAACAGGCCGAGCATCTCCTTCCACTTGACGATGCCCTTGCCGGGCGGCAGCCGGTCGGTCGGCCGGCGCACGCCGGTCACCGGATTGGGCGACAGGTCGCTGTACTGGAAACAATATATTTTCTCGGCCGGCACGCTTTCGAAGCCGCGGCCGCCGGCGCCGCTGCGCGTGAAGTGATAGGCGTCGATCAGGTAGCCGCAGTTCGGCTTGTTGGCGCCTTCGATCAGTTCGGTGAGCACGGCGAGGCTGTTGAGCACGTCGTGCTGCGAATTGAATTCGATGGCGAGCTTCAATTTGTACTCGGCCGCGATGTCGCCGGCCTCGCGCAGATATTTGATGGCGTCCTTGATCGGGCCCTGCACCTGGCCGGGCGCGCTCATCAGCGTGTCGCAGCCGAGCGCCACCGCGTTCTCGCAGCTCTCGCGGAACACCTTGAACAGCCGCTGACTCTCCTCGCCGGTGGCGAACAGCCAGCCATATTCGACGCCGAGCACGCCGCAGTGGATACCGCTGGCTTTGATCAGGTCGAGCACTTGAGCATTCGTCATGCCGGCATCGAAGCAGCGCTTGAAATCCGTGCGGCGCAGTTCGACCGCGTCGAAACCGCCGACCTTGGCCGCATCGAGCGCCGTCTTCAGCGGCGTGGTGTCGATGGTCCACATATGCAAAGCGATCCGCCCGAATTTCTCACTCATGATCGATCAGTTTCCTTCGTACTGGAGAATATAAAGGCCCGCGTTGGTGTCGGTGAGATACATCAAACCTTCACTGTCGACAAAGACATCGCAGGACTGGATCGCCTTGGCGACCTGCACGCCGTCCGGCCGGCCGCCGTAGTCGCAGCGCGCGAGGAAACGGATATTCTTGGAGGAAGCGCTCATCCTGGAAGCCTAAATAGCCGGGCCCGGTCGGCATGACGCCGAACCGGTCCTCGTCTGTGTCTGCGCCGAAGACCGTCAGCCGGTCGGCGCGGCAACCTCGTCGAGGCCTTTCTGCTTGGATTCCGGACCCATCTGGGTGACCGCCGCCGCGGCGATCATGAGCAGGGTGGCGAGGCAGACGAACACCGTTGTCAGCCCCCAGCCGTTCTGTACCCACAGGATGGCCGGCATGATGAAAGCCGTCGCCAGCCGGCCGACACCGGCAGACCAGCCAAAGCCCGATGCTCGTGCGTTGGTGGGGAACACCTCCGAGGCGAAGATCTGCATCGAATTGCCGGCGACCTGAACGAAGAAGATCATGATGAAGCCGGCGACCATGAGCTGGCCGGCAGTGCCGGCGTTGCTGAATACCATGGCCATGACGCCTGCGCCGAGGAAGGCGCAGATCGATGTGATCTTACGGCCGAACTTGTCGAGCGCGTACATCATGAAGATGCTGGCGCACGGCACCGCGAAGTTCATGGCCAGGGTGTATTGCAGCGACTTGGTGACGGAGAACCCCTTGGCGTTCATGATGTTCGGCAGCCAAGCGCTGAGGCCGATGGCAATGCCGAAGAATGCCGTAAAGCAGATCATGCCGGCGATGACGCGCACCGGGAACTGCCGAAACACGACGCCGAAGGGATCGCTCTTTGTGTCGCTGGCGGCATCGGTCGAGAGGGTCTCCTTCGGCCCAGGAATGCCGAGACGGGCGAGCACGTCGAGCGCTTCGTTGCCTCTGCCATGCGTCGCCAGATAACGCGGCGATTCCGGCAGAAGCGCCATCGCGGTTCCGATCGGCCACACGCAGGCGCCACCGATGAAGTGGACGATGGCAAGAATTCGGCCGCGAATGGCTTTTGGCGCATATTCGCCGGCATAAGCGAAGGCCAGCGGTTGCTCGGCGCCGAGTCCGAGCCCGGCGATAAAGCGGCAGACAATCATCAACGTGACGCTCGGAGCGAGCGCGCCGAGGATGGTGAAGACGCCGAACAGCAGCAGATTGAACTGATAGATGAATCTCCGGCCGAAGCGGTCGCTGAACTGACCTTGGCCGGCGGTGCCGATGAACATGCCGAAGATGGTGGCGCTGCCTATGGCGGCGACTTCAGGTCCCGTCGCGAACTTCGATTGCAGAATGAACGGAACGAGCGAGCCGAAGATGGTGAAGTCGATGACATCGAAGAAATAGCCCGCGGCGATGAGCCCGATGATTCTCCGATGCAGCGGCGTTATCTTTGCCGCATCCAGCGACGTACCGACAAATGCCTCAATGGTTTGAACCACGGCGTTCTCCCCTATCCCGAATGTTTTTGTGATTTACGAATAGCCCCGGGACGGGAAAAGTGAGCCACAAACGGAAGGTTGGCCAGCGCCATTTCGGCGCGGGACGGCCGAATGTCGACAGCCCGACTGGCGGGACGGCTCGGGTTTCAATTAGTGAAACAGGGAGTTGGCTGGGGGACTAGGATTCGAACCTAGATAGCCAGAGTCAGAGTCTGGAGTCCTACCGTTGGACGATCCCCCAACAAGATCGGCTCGATTGCAGCCGCAAAGGCCCGCCGCCGGTTTACCGAAGGCCCCTGACATGGGCCAATTCGGCCGATTTGACAAGTCCAAGACGGAAACCATCACCCGGCCATAGTTGGCCCAGGCCGCCCGCCGCGGCCGGGTGGCCACCGTCACGACCGCGATCAGGCTGAAGGCTGCCACGCCCAGGAACACCTGGCGCGGGCTGCCGTGGTCCATGATGGCGCCGAAAATCAGCGGCGAAACGATGCCGCCGAGATTGAAGCCGGTGGTGACGAAACCGAATACCTTGCCGAACGAGCCGGGCGGTGTAATGGCGCGCACGATCATGTCGCGCGAGGGCATGATCACGCCGGAGAAAAATCCGCCCAGCGACATCGCCCCGATCAGCAGCAGCGCGCCGAGATCGACGGTGCCGATCAGCGCCATGATCAGCCCGAGCGCCGCCAGCCCCAGCGTCGCGACCAAAGCGTGGCGCGTGGTGCGCCCGACCAGCAGTCCGCCGATCAGCACACCGATGGCCGACAGCAACAGATTGCCGGACAGTGCGATATTGCCCACGCTCACCGGCGTGCCATAGAGCGCGCCGAGCGCGACCACCGAATAATTGTAGATGCCGCCGCTGATGATCGCGAGCAGCATGAAGAAAAAGAGATTGAGCAGGATCGGCGGCGATAGCAGCAGCCGCCAGCCGGCCGTGCCTTTATCCGCCTCGGCACGCACCGGCGCGGGGGTTCCCGCCACGGCAGGATTTTCGCGCACCGCCAGCAGCACCGCCGCCACCGCCAGGCCAAGCATGCCGGCGCCGACGAAGGCGCCGCGCCAGCCCCACAGGTTCTGCATCAGCAGCAGGGTCGCCGGCGCGACCGCGGAACCGAGCATGCCGGCGAAGGTGTGCACCGAAAACGCCTGGCCGATACGATCCGGCGGCACGTGGTGCGACAGCAGCGCGTAGTCGGCCGGGTGGTAGACGGTGTTGCCGACGCCGGCGAGCGCGAACATCGCCACCATCATCCAGAACGAGTCGACCAGCCCGACCGTCACGAAGGCGCCGGCGCCGACGATCAAGCCGAGGATCAGCAGCACGCGCGCCCCCAGCCAGTCGACCAGGAAGCCGACCGGCGTCTGCAGCGCGGTCGACACGATATTAAAGAGAGCGAGTGCCAAGCCGATCTCGGTATAGCTCACGCCGTATTCGGCGCGCACGAACGGCAACAATGGAGCCAGCAATAGGATGTAATAATGCGAGACGAAATGCGCCGCGCAGATCGCGCCCAAGACGCGCAGATGCGGAGTGCGGCTTTCGCGCAAAATTTCGGTCGCTTGCGTCATAATCTAACGACGATTCCCGATAAGGCGGCGGACTATGGCCTGTTGATGTTTATCAATCCAGCGCGTTTTCAGAGGGTTGCCTATGCTCGGCACGCGGTCCCCTAGCGCGATAGCCGCGCATAAGCCCCATCAATTCCACGTAAACTCAAGAAACTGTGACATCGAGACTTGAGCCGCGGTGTTGATACAGGAGTAGACTTCGCACATCGCAAAATGCCGGCGCACCAACCGCCGCGCACCATCCGGGACGAGAGCTCACATGATCACCATCACCGTCAACGGCAAGGCGCACCAGCTCGACATCGAGCCGGAGACGCCGCTGCTTTGGGTTATTCGCGACGAGATCGGATTGACCGGGACCAAATTCGGCTGCGGCATATCGATGTGCGGCGCCTGCACCGTGCATGTCAACGGCGAGGCCGTGCGCTCGTGCGGCATGCCGGTGGGCGATGTCGCGGGCAAGAACATCACCACCATCGAGGGCCTGTCGCCCGACAGCAAACATCCGGTGCAGCAAGCCTGGCTTGCCGAGGACGTGCCGCAATGCGGCTACTGCCAGTCCGGCCAGATCATGGCGGCGGCGGCGTTCCTCAAGCAACACCCGAAGCCGAGCGACGCCGACATCGACGCCAATCTTTCCAATATCTGCCGTTGCGGCACCTATGTCCGCCTGCGCCGCGCGATCCATCGCGCCGCCGATTTGATGAAGACCTGAGCGGGAGGACAATCATGAACCTACGTTTTTCCTCATCGACGATGATGCCCAACAAGCTGTTTCCCTTTCTGAAGACCAGCCTGCCGCCCAGGATCAACCCATAAGGATTCCAGCCCTCACGAGGCATCTCCCGGTTGAAGAAATCGATAACCTCCTGGGCCGGACCGGTTATGCTGTATTCCTCAAACCGGTTCTTGCCTGCGGATGGGGCAGTTGTGTCAGCCGGCACGAGCTTGGCTTGGAGGGGGAGCGGTACATCGAAGAGACGGCTGCGGTAGGTGAGGCGTGGCACCGCCGGAGGCATCACCGACTCGATCAGCAGCGCGCCCATGCCCACAAGAGTCAGCAGCATTGCCACAACCGCAAACCTCCTCAGATTGCGCATTTCCTCGGCGCTTATGATCGGGTAGGTAGCTCTTAGGGCGAGCGGTATCCTGCGTTTGTCCC
>JACQDO010000241.1 GCA_016201085.1 Hyphomicrobiales bacterium
ACGTGACGCCCTGCCAAGACGCGGCCAGGCTCTGCACGAACATCTCATCACGATCACTCTCGTCGCCGCGCAGTTGGTGGTTGACGTGGGCGATGATCAGGCGAGCGAGGTTCGCTTGTTGCAGCAGGTGCGCGAGACAGACGCTATCGGGCCCGCCGGAGACGGCGACGATGCCGACGGCGCCGTCAAGCTTGTGCCGACGGAGGCAAGCGGAAACGTGAGCGGAGAGGTCCATCACGCGCCTCGCAGTTCGCGGAGTTTTTGGCCGATGTCGTCGGCGCGCATGAAGGTTTCGCCGATGAGCACCGCCTGAACGCCGGCGGCTTCGAGGCGCTCGATATCGGCACGCGTGCGGATGCCGCTCTCGCTGACCAGGCAGCAGCCGGGCGGGATATCGCGCACCAGGTCGAGCGTGTGGTCGAGGCTCGTCACGAACGTGCGCAGGTTGCGATTGTTGACGCCGATCAGCGTCGCCCCCGCATCGAGCACGCGCGGCAAGTTCGCGCGATCGTAAAGTTCGACGAGTGCCTCCATGCCGAGATCGCCGACTTGTTTCAACAGCGTCGGCAGTTCCTGAGCGCCCAGGATTTCCGCGATCAGCAGCACCGCATCGGCGCCGGCGACCCGCGCCTCGACGACCTGATACCGATCGAGGATGAAATCCTTGCGCAACACCGGCAGCGCGACGGCCTGGCGAATCGCCGTCAAATAGGAAAGATGCCCCTGAAAGAACGGCTCATCCGTCAACACGCTGATTGCGCCGGCCCCGTTCGCTTCGTAGATGCGGGCGATCGCGACCGGATCGAAGTCGGCCCGCAGCACGCCGGCCGACGGCGACGCCTTCTTGACTTCCGCGATGATGCCGAGCCCTGGGCCGCGTTCTAGCGCGGCTCGAAAGTTGCGCGTCGGCGGCGCTTGAGCGAGGCGCGATTCAAGTTGACGCTCCGTGACCTCCGCGCGGCAGCGTTCGATCTCTTGCCGTTTGGATGCGACGATGCGTTGGAGGATATCGCTCATACGTTCTTTTTCTGCGCTGAACCATAAACTAAATAGCCGTGCGCGATTCGGCAGTCGTAGGACAGGCAGCCTTGCCTGTCCGGAAGCACCAGGGACAGGCAAGGCTGCCTGTCCTACGTTGTCACCGCGCACCGTAACATGGGTCCATGTTATCCGAAAAAAGGGCACACCGTGAGTGATTGGCTCAACGACCTGGCATGGAACGCGATTGCCTACGGGCTGGTGGCCGGCGCCGCCGTCGGGACGCTCACCGGTCTCTGGTTGTTCCTCCCCGCGCTGCGGCGCTCATGGCTGCCGTTGCCCCGGCTTCGTCCGGTGACGTGGACAGGGCACGAGGTCCTGCTGACCGTCTGCGTCGCCTTTGGCTTTCCGCTGATCGTGATTGAGACGCTGCTGCGCGTGGGATTTTTCACCAACCTGCTCGGCCCCTCGCCCGAAATTGACGTCGCCACACCGGCCTGGAAGCTATATCGCGAACGCTGCGGCGTCATCGTGGGCCCGCTCCTCCTCGCACTGACCCTCGGATCCCTATTCGCCATCTTCTTCGCCCGCACCGGCACGCGGCCGCACCATCTGGGCCTGTCGTGGGCGCGCTGGCCGGCCAACATCGCTCTGGGCATCGTGGGCTTCCTCGCGGCGATGCCGATTGTCCTGGGCATCTTCGCCGTGCTGACGCTCGTGCTGGAACAGAGCGACCATCAGGTGACGCAGATTGCCAAGGGGGACGCGCCGGCCTGGCTGTGGATCCTGATCGCGTTTCAGGTCAGCGTGGCGGCGCCGTTGCTCGAAGAGATCATCCTGCGCGGCATCGTCCAGCGCTGGCTGCGGCACGCGTCGCTGGCCGGCCATCTCACGACGCTGACCTTCGCGATCTTCCTGTCGCTGAGCGACCTCATGCCGGCGAATCTGGAGGGGACGTTCAACGTACAAAAGATTCCTGCCGCGTCGTTTGGCGTCCTGCTGGCGATTGGCTACGGCTTCTGGATGTATCGCCTGGCGCGTCGCTTCGGGTTGAAGGAAGCCGAGATTCAAACCTGGAAGTCGGAGCCGAGCGCGCCGTCGCTGGACCCATCGATCGCGGACGAAGCAGCCGCACGCCGCTTGCAGGCGCGCACCGACGACGAGGCAAAGGCCCGCGCCTGGGCCGACGCCAACGCGCGGCTGGCGATCTACGGCTCGGCGATGTTGTTCGCGATCATTCATTCCGCCTGGCCGGCGCCGATTCCGCTATTTTTATTGGGCCTGGTGCTCGGCTGGCTGGCGCATCGCACGCAGAGTCTGATCGGCCCGATCACGCTGCACGCACTGTTCAATCTCGTGTCGTTCATTGCACTCTACGGCAGCGTGGTGTCCGCGCCGGACAGGAACGGCAACGCACAGACGACGGCGGGACGTCCGTCAACGACGATTTCCGTTCCCGCGTCCCACGATCCTCTGCGCAGATAGGCAAGCGCGATGGCCTGCCCGAGCCGCGGCGAGAATACGGACGACGTGACCTGCCCGACCTCGTCGTTGCCGCGCATCACTTTCGCGCCGGCGGCAAGCGGCGTGTCGCCTTCGACTTTCAATCCCATCATGAGCCGATTGACCTGCCCGCGATCGCGCGCCATGACGATCGTCTCCTGGCCGAGATAGCAGCCCTTGGTGTACGAGATCGCTTGCGGGCGGTTCACCTCCATGGCGAGGCGATTTTCGTCGATGTCGACGACGAGACCGTGGCCTTCATCGTGGCCCTCACCAACATCAATGAGGCCATCGTCGACTTCGACGGCCGACTTAGCCCCTGGAACCTGGCGAAGCTGGTGTGGCGGCTGAAGATTGCCGGCGTCGGCAGCACGCGCGTGCCGCTGATGGGGGTGAAGAAGAAGTTCCGCAACAATCCGCTGCTGGGCGCAGGCCTTGCCATGATCGCCATCGACCGGCTGCGCGAGAACGGCAAGCGGCTGGGCAAGACCAGCGCCGAACTCGGCTGGATCCTCGAGGACAACAAAGCCACCAACAACATCATCCGCTCGGTCGGCGGCGTGCACTACAAGACCCATCGGATCTACGAGAAGGCGCTGGTGTGACCCTCCCGCCGGCTGCGGCGGCCCGGCCGGCGTCGGCCTTCGCACCGCTGGCCAATCGCGCCTTCCTCGGCCTGTGGATCGCCAACCTGCTGTCCAATACCGGCGGCTGGATGGCGAGCACGGGTGCGGCCTGGGAAATGACCAGCCTGACGTCCGAGCCGATCTTCGTGGCCCTGCTGGCGGCCGCCGGCACCTTGCCGATGTTCCTGTTCTCCTTCTTCGCCGGCATCCTGGCCGACCGCTTCGACCGCCGCCGCTACATCATCGCCTGTCAGGTCTGGATGATGGGCGTCGCTGCTGGCCTGTCGGCGTTGGCCTTCCTCGGTTGGCTGGACCATTGGAGCCTGCTGGGCCTGAGCTTTTGCCTGGGGCTGGGCAACGCCATGAATGGCCCGGCCTGGCATGCCGTGGTGCCCGAGATCGTGAGCGGCCCGCAACTCCGGCCGGCCATTGCCCTCAATTCCGCCGGGTTCAACCTCGCCCGCACCGTGGGTCCGGTGGTCGGGCAGATGCTGCTTAGCCTGGTCGGCGTCTTCCTGCTGTTCGCCATCAACGCCTGCACCTACATCGGCGTAATCCTGGCCGTGACGAGCTGGCGGCGGTCGGCCGAAGCCCGCGCCGCCCAGCGCCGCGAGGGCCTGGTCGAGGCGGCCCGCACCGGCATCGCCTTCGTGCGCAGCTCTGGCGAGCTCAAGGCAGTGTTCGCCCGTGGCCTCTGTTTCTTCGTGCCCGGTATTGCCATGGGCACCCTGCTGCCGGTGATCGGCCGCTTCGAACTGGGCCTCGACGAGTTCTCCTTCGGCATCCTTTACGCCGTGTTCGGCGCGGGCGCCGTGGCCGCCGCCATCCTGATGCCGACCTTGAACCGGCTGCTGACGCCCGATCGGGCCAATATCTGGGCGATGGGCCTGCAGGCCGCCGTCGTCCTGGTCGCGGCACTGGCCATGACGCCTGTCGTGGTCGGTGGCTGCGTCGCCATCTCGGGCGCTTGTTGGATTACCGTTATCGCCAACAACGGCACTGCCGTTCAGATGATCCTGCCCAACTTCATGCGGGCGCGCGGCATGGCGGTACACCAGATGGTGTTTTTCGGCGCCATGGTGGTGGGCTCGCTGCTGTGGGGGAAAATCGCCAACCTGTACGGTGTCCAGAGTGCGCTGATCGCCTCGGCGCTGGCCCTGGTCCCGCTCACCGTCTTCGCCGCCTCGATTCGCCTACCCGGCGCCTCGCTGCCCCGAGTCTGATACGTCTGACACATTTTTGTGTGTTCTTTGGAACACAAGACCCCCAGAAATTTGCTCGATAGGGAAGAAATCCCTTGTCACCGCGTACATTAGTTGTAGATACGATTCCTTAAGACGCCCACGCACGTGCCGCTGGCCCTTAGTGGTTACGCAACGACGGAAAGTGTTCTTTTTGGCAGTGCCGGCGATGAGCCGGGTCCGGGAAGGAGCTTCTGAGATGGTTGCTAGCAGTGCGGGGCGTGATCCCCGCCATCAAGTCATCAGCCTGGTGTTGTTCTGCCAGGCCACCCTCGATCTTCCGTTTCAGCGGAAATCCACGCCGTCGAGTATCGGCTGACGCACGCCGCCACATCTGGCGCCGTCCGTCGCGTTCGATCTATCCACCGAACCTGAGCTGACACCTTTTTGCGGGGAACCCCCCAGCGATGACTGAGCGTATTTTTCGTTACCTGCGTGAGCAACAGCCCGAGACGCCCTGCTTGGTAATCGATCTCGACGTGGTCGAAAACAACTTCCGCCGCATGCGCGAGCTGCTGCCGGCCGCCCACATCTTCTACGCCGTGAAGGCCAATCCTGCCGCCCAGATCCTGGCCAAGCTGGCGACCGCCGGCTCGAAGTTCGACACCGCGTCGCGCGGCGAGATCGAGATGGTCCAGGCCACCGGCATTGCCATGGACCGCATCTCCTTCGGCAACACCATCAAGAAGGAAAAGGACATCGCCTGGGCCTACAGCAGGGCGTCCGCCTGTTTGCCTTCGACAGCGAGGCCGAGCTGCAGAAGCTCAGCCGCGTGGCGCCGGGTGCTCGGGTGTTCTGGCGTGGGCTGGTCGATTGCGGCGGCGCCGAGT
>JACQDO010000242.1 GCA_016201085.1 Hyphomicrobiales bacterium
CGGCGAACAGGCGCCGGGTGCCGTCGACGACGATGTGCTGCTGCGCGGTTTCGCGCGCGCCGCTCGACTGGGCCTTCTCGGCGAGGGCCCGGGCCGAGCCGGCCTCGGGGCCCTCGGCGAATTCGCGATTCTCCTTCAGCACCGAGCCGCGGTCGGTGGCCTCGACCGCGCGCACATAGGCGACGTTGCAATCCTGGATGCGCTGGTTCTGGTCGCGGATCCAGATCGGCACCGGAATCGAATCGATGACGCCGCGCAGGCGCTGCGCCTCGCGCTCGCGCTCGATCAAGAGGGCGAGGGCGTCGGTCGTGTCCTGGAAGCCCAAGAAATCGGTGGTGACGCCGCCGGCGCTCATGCGCTTGCCGTGCACGAGGACGAAGCGCGGCTTGTCCTTGAGCTTCAGGGTCTCGACGAAATCCTTGCCGCTGCTCCGGAGCTCGGCGACGGCGCTGCCGAGCGCCGAATGGCCGGAGCCCTCGAACGCGGCGAGGATGTCGGTGATGGCGAGATCGCCGCCCTTCTCGAGGCCGAGGAGGGCCTTGGTGTTCGGCGTGACGGCGATGGTGCCGTTGTCGTGCCAGGTGAGGGCGGCGGCCCGGGCGGTTTCGAGGCCGGTGCGGAGGAGCCGTTCGTTGGCCTCGAGCCGCAAGGCCGTTGCGAGCGCGTGGCGGCGGCGCCAATTCATCCAGAGGAGGAGGCCGCCGAAGAGGAAGGCGAGCCCCGCCGCGACCCAGCCGATCGGCGAAAGCTGGCCGGGCAGGATGCCGTCCTGGGCCAGGGCGGGCATGGGCGCGAGCGCCGACGCCAGCAGCGCCATCGCCGCCGGGAGCCGGAGCGGGCTCGACCGAACCATCCTCACACGCCTCACCGCATTCCCGATTGTAAGGGCAGGGTAATCTGCGGTCGCAAGGTCAATAAAGTGTTAACGAGACCTTACCGGGTAAATGAAGCGCCTCCGTTCCCGGTTCCCCCGGCCTTTGGTCCTAATACCGGTAGTGCTCCGGCTTGTAGGGGCCGGTCTTGGGGATGCCGACATAGTTCGACTGGGCGTCGTTCATCACCGTGAGCTTGACGCCGAGCTTCGCCAGGTGCAGGCGCGCCACGTTCTCGTCGAGGTGCTTGGGCAGCACGTAGACCTTGCCCTTCTCGTACTTCGTCGGATTGGTCCAGAGCTCGATCTGGGCGAGGGTCTGGTTCGAGAACGAGGCGCTCATCACGAACGAGGGATGCCCGGTGGCGTTGCCGAGGTTCACGAGCCGGCCCTCGGAGAGAAGGATGATGCGCTTCTGGTCCGGGAACTCGATCTCGTCCACCTGCGCCTTCACCTTGTGCCATTTCAGGTTCCGGAGCGACGCCACCTGGATCTCGGAATCGAAGTGGCCGATGTTGCAGACGATGGCGCGGTGCTTCATGCGCCGCATGTGCTCGATGGTGATCACGTCGACGTTGCCGGTGGCGGTGACGAAGATGTCGCCGATCGGCGCCGCGTCCTCCATCGTCACGACCTGATAGCCTTCCATCGCCGCCTGGAGCGCGCAGATGGGGTCGATCTCGGTGACCATCACGCGGCAGCCGGCCTGGCGCAGCGAGGCGGCCGAGCCCTTGCCGACGTCGCCATAGCCGGCGACCACCGCGACCTTCCCGGCCATCATCACGTCGGTGCCGCGGCGGATGCCGTCGACGAGGCTCTCGCGGCAGCCGTAGATGTTGTCGAATTTCGATTTCGTCACGCTGTCGTTGACGTTGATGGCGGGGAAGAGAAGCTTGCCGTCCTTGGCCATCTGATAGAGCCGGTGCACGCCGGTGGTGGTCTCCTCGGAGACGCCCTTGATCGCCGTCGCGAGCGTCCCGTACCAGCCGGGATGCGACTTCAGCCTCTTCTTGATCGCGGCGTAGAGGACCTCTTCTTCCTCGTTCGTGGGCTTGCCGACCACCGACGCGTCCTTCTCGGCGCGCGAGCCCAAGTGCACGAGCAGCGTGGCGTCGCCGCCGTCGTCGAGGATCATGTTGGGCGTGCCCCCGTCGGCCCATTCGAAGATGCGGTGCGTGTAGTCCCAATATTCGGTGAGCGTCTCGCCTTTGACGGCGAAGATCGGCGTGCCCTTCTTCACCACCGCCGCCGCCGCGTGGTCCTGGGTCGAATAGATGTTGCACGAGGCCCAGCGGATGTCGGCGCCGAGCGCCTGCAAGGTCTCGATCAGCACCGCGGTCTGGATCGTCATGTGCAGCGAGCCGGCGATGCGCGCGCCCTTCAACGGCTTCTTCGCGGCGTATTCCTTCCGGATCGCCATTAGGCCCGGCATCTCGGTCTCGGCCATGTCGATCTCGGCGCGTCCCCAATCGGCGAGGCCGAGGTCTTTGACCTTGTAGTCGGGCGTGCTCATGCGAAGGCTCCTTGAATGCCGCGGGTTGTGAAACGACGGGGGACTCCGGCGGCCTTCAGCCGCCGGACTTGATGCTGTTTACCGATGTCGGAAGCTATATGCAAGCATAAAGATATCCTTATGTACTCGGAATAACCTCGCGTCTGGCTCAGGAAATTAGTGTCGGCATTGGTTGGCTTTCGTCGGCTTTTATCGGCTTTTTTGCCGGTCGAAAGCCGACAAAAGCCGACATTTGCCGCGCCCAGGCCGACTCGGATGTTGGCATTCGTCGGCTTTTTCGCGGCTCTGCCAAGTCGACGCTCATCGTCCATCATCGTCTTCGAGCGGAAACGTGCGTGCCGGCGGCGCGCCGGGCTCGGCGGCACGACCCAGCGCGTAGGCGCGTTGCCGTTCGGCGTGCGCCTCGGGCGGCGCATATTCAGGCAGCTGCGGCGTCGGCGGCTCGATGCCCTGAGCGCGATAGTGGTCGTCTTCATGGCCGACAGCGGCGCGATACAAGGAGGCCTCGCCGCCCGGCCAAGC
>JACQDO010000243.1 GCA_016201085.1 Hyphomicrobiales bacterium
CTCGACGGCGCCGAACGGGTCGGCCGCGTGCATCTGGCCGAGGCGCTGTCCTACCGCGCCCTCACCGACGAAATACGGCGGGCGGCTTAATTCGTTAAACTTATTGGCTTTGGCTTAACTGCGCTTTCACCACATTTGCGGCGCGCGCCTTGCTTCGGCTGGCGGAAAACAAAATCGCAAGACTCCCGGTGCCAAATGGCACCTGGAACCATGCGATCCATATCGGCAGCGAAAACCGTATTCGTCATCAGGATGTCCGCCCGCAACAAGGCGGCGCTGATCCTGTTCGGCCGCGCCGTCGTGTCCACCCTGGCGGTGGTCTCCGGCTGGCTCGGCTTCCTCACTGGCATCCGCCTGCAAAGCTCGAATTACGATCCCTATGCCTACGCTACCGGCGTCGGCGCGCTGTTCGCCGCCGCTTGTGCGGTCATCGCCTTCATGCTGATGCGCCAGCGCGCGCACCGCGAGCGAGTGCGCGAGCTCGAAGCAACCATCGAAGAATTGTCCGACAACAACTGGGAGATGCGCGAGGCGGAAGAGCGCGCCCGCAGCCTGCTGGAGGCGCAGGGCGATCTGATCGTGCGGCGCGACGGCGAAGGTTGTGTCACCTACGCCAACGATGCCTACTGCGCGCTGGCGGGAAAACCGCGCGAAGCCTTGCTCGGCAAAAAATTTGAATTTCCGGTGCTCGAGCACGGCGCGCTTGGCGTGCTCGCCGACGGCACCCGCGTGCACGACCAGAAGATCGCCTGCGGCGACAGCGCGCGCTGGATCGCCTGGCGCGAAGATGCTGTGCGCACCGAGCAAGGCAGCGAAGTGCAAAGCGTCGGCCGCGACGTCACCGACCGGGTGGAAGCCGAGCACGCGCTGACGCTGGCGCGCGACCAGGCGGAAACGGCCAACCGCGCCAAGTCGCGCTTCCTCGCCATGGTCAGCCATGAGGTCCGCACGCCGCTCAACGGCATTCTCGGCATGTCCGATCTGCTGCTCGATACGCCGCTGACGCCCGACCAGATCACCTATGCCAAGGCGGCGAAGACCTCGGGCGAAACGCTGCTGTCGCTGATCGAGGAAGTTCTCGACTTCTCCAAGATCGAAGCCGGCAAGCTCGATCTGGAGGCGCGGCCCTTCGTACTCGGCGTGCTGGTCGAGGAAGCCGTCGAGCTGCTGGCGCCACGCGCGCAGGCCAAGGGCATCGAGATCGCCTCCTTCTTCGACGAGAACCTGCCGCACACGGTGGTAGGCGATGCCGCGCGTCTGCGCCAGGTGCTGCTCAACCTCGCCGGCAATGCCATCAAGTTCACGCAAACGGGCGGCGTCGCCGTCATCGTCGAGCCGGGCGAGCATGAGCATGAAATCCGTTTCCAGGTGCGCGATACCGGCATCGGACTGAAGACGGAAGATCTGCAACGCCTCTTCCTCGAATTCGAGCAGGCCGACGGCTCCTCCACCCGCAAGTTCGGCGGCACCGGTTTGGGCCTCGCCATTTCCAAACGCATTGTCGAGCGCATGGACGGCCGCATCGCGGTCGACAGCGCGCCGGGCGCCGGCGCCACCTTCAGCTTTACGGTGCCGCTGCGGCGAGCGCGCGCGGAAGACGCCACGGCACGCTTCGTCGCGCCGGATATGACGGATGCGGCGGTGCTGATCGTGGCGGCGGCGGAAATCGAGGCCTCGCTGCTGGCGCGCCGGGTCGGCCACTGGGGCGCCAAGACCTGCGCCGTGATCGACGAACGGATCGCCTTGGCGCTGCTGCCGGAGCGGCCCTGGGACGCGCTGCTGGTCGATTTCCCGCAGGCGCAACAGATGATCGCCGCTGGCGACCACCGGCGGCTCGATGTAAAGCGCCGCATCGTGCTGATCCGGCCGACCGAGCGCCACGAATTGCCCGCGCTCAAGGCCGCCGGCTTCACCAGTTATCTGGTCAAGCCGGTGCGCGCCGCCTCGCTCGCCGCCCGGCTGCGCGCCGAAGGTGAGTTCGAGCACGCGCTGGCGGAAGCCGTCGACGAGCGCAACGAAGCCAGCTATGCGGCCGCGGCCGGCAAGAACAAGGGCCTGTCGATCCTGGTGGCCGAGGACAACGAGATCAACGCGCTGCTGGCGCGCGCGCTGCTGGTGCGACTCGGCCATCGTCCGACCATCGCCGGCAATGGCGAGGCGGCGGTGGAATCATGGGCGGCGGCACATGCCGCCGGCACGCCCTATGACCTGGTTTTGATGGACGTGCAGATGCCGGTGATGGACGGGCTGGAAGCCACCCGCCGCATCCGCGCCGCCGAGCTAGCCGCGGGCGAGCGGCCGGCCCGCATCGTGGCGCTCACCGCCAATGCCTACCCGGAAGACCGCGCGGCCGCGCTGGCCGCCGGCATGGACGATTTGCTGGTCAAACCCTTGGATCGCGAGCGGCTGCGCGAGGCGCTGGAAACGGCGGCCTGCCCGCTTGCAGCCTGACCCGGGTTCCCCCACATTGTCATAATTCCGTGTCCGGCCCATGCTCTAGGGGGTGGGGTCATGCGAGCCTTGAGTCGACGCGCTGCGATACCTGCCAATTTCAACGAAATGACGCCGAACAGGACCTGAATTCCCATGGCCCGCCGCGATAATCTTACTTTACCGCGCAGCCTTTTCGAGCGTTTCCGCCCGGCCCATGCCGGCGCCCCCGGCGCCCCCAACCTTATTTCCACCTTGCAGGCCTATGGCGGCCTGCAAGCCTGGGCCGCCCGCGCGCACCGGCCGACACAGAGCCTCGGCCGCATCGGCGCGCTGGAGGTGCGGCTGGCGCAGACCGCCGCCGAGGTGCGCCAGGCGCAGAAATTGCGCTATCGCGTTTTCTACCAGGAGGGCTCGGCCATCCCCAATCCCGGCCGGCTGTTCGCCCGCCGCGACATCGATGCCTATGACGCCATCTGCGATCACCTGCTGGTGCTCGATCATGGCGCGGCCACGGGCCATTACGGCAACCGGCCGGCGGTGGTCGGCACCTATCGGCTGCTGCGGCAACCGCTGGCGGAAGAATATGGCGGCTTCTACACCGCCGGCGAATTCGACATCGGCGAGCTGATCGCGCGTCATGCCAATCTGCAATTCCTCGAGCTCGGCCGCTCCTGCGTGCTGGCGCCCTATCGCAACAAGCGCACGGTCGAGCTGCTGTGGCACGGTATCCACGCCTACATTCTGCAGAACCGCACCGACGTCATGATCGGCTGCGCCAGTCTCGACGGCACCGAGCCCAAGCAGCTGGCGCTGCCGCTGTCGTTCCTGCATCACTATGCGCGCGCGCCGGAAATCTGGCGCGCCCGCGCGCTACCGGAGCGCTATGTCGAGATGAACCGCCTGTCGAAGGAAACCATCGATCCGAAGGCGGCGTTGCGCGTGCTGCCGCCGCTGGTGAAGGGCTATCTGCGGTTGGGCGCCTATATCGGCGACGGCGCGGTGATCGACCACGAATTCGGCACCACCGACGTGCTGATCGTGCTGCCGGTGTCGTCGATCAAGCAGCGCTATCTCGAGCACTTCGACGTCAGCCGCAGAGCGGCGTAATTCATGCCGTCGTCCCCGCGTAAGCGGGGACCCATACGCCGCAGTCTATCGATGATCCGGTGGCTATGGGTCCCGGCTCGCGCTCGCTAACGCTCGCTTGCCCGGGACGACAACTTAACTATCACAACCGCCGCAGCGACACTTCCTCGACCGTATGATTGGCGTTTTTCTTCAGGATCAGGTCGGCGCGCTGGCGC